>JAWLCG010000017.1:23940-28538 GCA_041687295.1 Phycisphaerae bacterium
CCTACAAGACCCCGGGCATGCCCGGGGCTATATGAAGACACCCAGAGAAGCTCTGTGGGTCCTCTCTCTGTGTCCTCTGTGTCCTCTGTGGCCGTCGCTTCTTCGCCTTTGGGGACTACGGTTCGCCGGCGAGGTCGCGGGCGAGGCTCTCGGCGTCGGGGTAGAGGCGAATGTCGTCGATCCAGTATCGCGCCGGCTCGCCGCCGGGGCCGCTGAAGACCACCCAGCCCAGCCTCGCCGTCTGGAAGTCGGGCGCGCCCGCCAGCAGCTCGGCCAAGGGCACGACGACGCGGCGGTACTCGGCCGGCAGCGTAGTAAGTCCTACCGCGGCCAGGTCCAGCCCGGCCGTGGTCGTGGGGGGCACGTAGGCCGGGTTGTCGCGGAGGTGCACGCGCAGCGGCGGCGCGTCGGGCCGGTCCGCACGGAGGCGAAAGCTCATCGCGTGCCAGCCGGTGACGTTGACGCTCCGCCACGCGTTGCCGAACGGCAGGGCCCAGCCCGTCGTCGGCGCGTCGATCCGCAGGCAGCGGCGGCTCTGGAAGCCGCCCTCCTCCTCGATGGCCGACCCGACTGCCCCCACGGCGTCGCGGACGCGGCGATCGCCCTCCTCCTCGTTCCAGAAGATCACCGCCCCGGGCCGATCCCGCAGGGCCAGCACGGCCACCTGCCCGGCGAGGCGCCCCTCGGCGTCCATGGCCGAGACGGTAAGACCTACCGCTCCGGGCCAGGGGCCGCGCCAGTCGCCGTTGATGCTCTCGATGCGGCGCGGGTCGACGGTGAACCGCGTCGCCCACAGGCCGTCGCCGGCGGCGCCGTCGTCGTGTTGGCCGTCGTCGAGCAGCGGCGTGCGGGCGGACAGGCCCAGCCGGCTCAGGTCGACTGTGACCACGGCCGGCGAGCCGGCGACCTCGGCGCGGACGGTGAGTTCGACCGGCTGCCACGCGCGGTCGCGGCGGTCGAAGGCCGCCAGCAACGCCGGCGCGTGCGGGGCCAGCCGGGCCGTGCCGCTCAGGGCGGGCAGGCGGCGGTGGATCTCGCTGCCGGCGTCGGCATAGCTGGCCTGGGCCAGGGCGAACTCCGCCGGCTCGACGCGGGCGTGCCGTACCGCCAGCGGGCCGGCGGCGGCGACGGTGCCGCGGTAGAGCTCGCCATTGGCCAGCAGCCACAGGACGGTGCCGTTGGCGTTGGCCCGCAGGCGGGCGCCCTCGCGGATGAACGGCCCGGTCGGCAGGCCCGCCGCCTGGGCGGTCGCCTCGGTCGGCTCGTCGGACCAACTCACCAGCCCCAGCCGCCGGGCGTCGTAGGCCAGCACCCGCACCGCGTCGGCCGTCGGACCCCACGTCAGGGTCAGGCTGTCGAGCGACGCGGCCCCGGCCGGCGAGACGGCCTCGACCAGCCCGCCGTTGTGCGAGATGCGGTAGGCGCCCGCGTCGGGCGAGCTGAACCACGCGACCTCGCCGGTGAGGTCCATCGCGGCGTCGGTCACCAGCACGTCGTGGGCCAGCTCGTTCCAATACCGACCGGGGGCCTGGCTGTAGTAGAGGCCCTGGACGTACGGGTTGTCGGCGGCGGCACCGGCCATGTGCACGGCCGGGCTGCCCAGCCGGCCCGGTAAGAGCTTGTGAACGTGGTAGCCCTCGCTGATGACGTGCCAGCTTTGCCCGCCGTCGACGCTTCGACTGATGCCGGCGGCTGCGTCGCCGTGCCAGGCCAGCAGCGTGCGGCCCGTCAGGTCCGACGGGTCCAGCGCGACGCCCGCGACCGCGTCGTCGGCCAGGCCGGTCTCGGTCGAGCCGATCCGGGCGAAGGTCTTCCCGCCGTCGTCACTGCGCCACAGGCCGCGGGCGGCGGTGGCGGCGTAGAGGGTCTGATCGCTGTCCAGCGGCCAAGCGACGTGCGTAACGCGTCCCAGCGGGACCGCCGCCGACAGCGCCTGCCAGCTCTGCCCGGCGTCGTCGGTCCGCAGCAGGGCGGACTCGGTCGCCAGCACGGCCACGTCGGGCCTTACCGGGTGGGGCCAGATGCCCGCCGCCGCCGTCACGCCCGCGGTTCGCTGCCACGCCAGGGCCGGCGAACCGTAGTCGCCCGCGTGTCTCGGCAGGTCCCGGCCGGAGACGGCGACGGTCTCGAACGGCACCACCGCCTGGCCGGCCGCCAGGGCCGAAATCAGCAGGAGGGACGCCAGAATGTGCATCGCGTATCGCATCGGGTTCGTTGCTATGGGGGTTCTTGGCCGCCGGAACTCTCTCCACGGCGCGGGTGCTGCGGCTACGGAGTTTGTAGCCACGTCCTTCCAGCCAGCCAAAGCGGCGTCGTTGCCGCCGCACTCCATACTGCTCGGGTGGAGTGGCCACGGTGTTTGTAGGCACGTCTTTCCAGTGTCAACGGTGCCGCCGAGCTGCCGGGCCTCGCTGCGCTCGACCCGGCCTACGGGCATGCCGCGGCATACGGGTGTCACTTTGCCGGCAGGGGCTGGGCCTGGCCGAGGACGATTCGGCCGGCGAGCCAGCCGGGGTCGCCGGGGCGCTGGCCGGTCAGCGGGGCGTAGCCCAGCGGCTCGCCGGGCGGGCGCAGGGCCGAGACGAAGACCTCGCGCTGCCCGCCGTCCTCCAGCACGGGCAGCTCGGCCAGGACGCGTCGGCCCATCCACTCGGGCGAGACCTGCCCGTCGGCGGGGCGCAGTTCCACCTCCGCGTCGGGGCCCGAGGCGTCGCTGGCCGGGTCGAGCGGCCGGCTGCCGGGCCCGCCGCCGCCGTAGAGCGTGCGGAAGACCTCGATGGCCTCGGCCCCGTCGAGCCGCCAGCGGCCATTGGGACTTTGGCGGATCCGCGTGACCCACTGGGCCGTGCGGAAGGCGGCCTCATTGTACGCCTCCAGCAGCGTGACGGTGGAGTCGGCGGCCTGCCCGTGACCGTCGGCGCGGGCGGTTTCCAGGGCACGCAGGAAGAACTCGGGGTAGACCGGCTCGACGGTGCCGCCGGGCCCGGCCGGTGCGATCACGACGCGTCCGGCGGCCGACAGGGCGGGCAGGAAGTCGCCGCCGGCGCCGTGGAAGCTCAGCACCACCTGGAGGCCCGCGCGGCAGGGGGCCAGCGCCTCGGCGAGCCGATCGGCCGACAGGTCGGGCCCGGCCAGCACCAGGCCGGCCTGGCGGTCGTCGGCCCAGCCATGGCCCAGCAGCACCAGCACCACCTGGTCGGCGGGCTGGGCCTGACGGGCCAGGGCGCCCACCGCTGACAGCACGGTCTCGGCCGAGGCCGGGCCCGTCACCCACGCCTCGCCCGCCCGCGCGTCGTCGCCGCTGAGCACCGTGACGTCCTCGGCCCGGGCGCCGCCGGCGATGAGCACCGCGCCGAACCGTTGGGCCCAGTCGGCGTAGCGGCGTGCGTGCACCGGCGTGCCGGGCAGGCCCGTGACGATCAGCGCGCGGCACCGGCCGGCGGGGGCGGTGGCGGGCTCGTCGGCGCGGGCGGCGGTTGCGGGAAGCGCCAGCGCCACCAGTAGAAGAAGACAGACACCGAGGGGGCGTCGCGTCACGGCCGAGCGCTCCCTGCGCGATGCCCACGGAAGGCATTTCGTGGGCTTGGGTTTGGGGCGCAGCCGGTTGCCCGGGGCGGGGGGTGTCGGGTTGGCGGTGGGACGTGCGATCATACTTAATGGCTCAGGAAGTAGATGATGATGTTGATGCCCATCTTGATGGCCTGGAGGTTCTTGGACTCTTCCCAGAAGCTGTTCACCCAGCCGCAGTGCAGGTCGCCAGGGGTGATGAGGGTCATGATGCGTCCGGTGCCCGGCTCGAACAGGCCGCGGGCGTTGGCGCCGGGCCAGCGGACGCCCTGCATGTGCGGCACGCCGTCGGGGAAGTCGAAGTACGCGTGCAGGATCTCGTGGTCGGTCGGGATGTCGCGCATCGGGTTGTCGGGGAAGAGCTTGTTGATGAGCTTGGCGTAGCTCTGGGCGAAGCGGTCCTCCTGGCCGTTGTAGACGCAGTCGTCGGCGTAGACGAAGCCGCCGCGCTCCAGGAACTCCCGCAGGTTGCGCTCCTCCTGCGGCTCGAGCTCGAAAAAGCCCTCGCTGGTCATGAAGACGAAGGGGTGGCGGCACATGTCGTCGAAGTCGCGCAGGCGGACGACCTTGGGCTCAGTGCTGACGTTGATGTTGGTCAGCTCGGCGAGCTTCTGGCGGAGGTTGGCGTCGCCGATGGGGTGGACGTTCCAGATGTCCGGCGTGCGGTCGTAGACGCTGAACTGCAGGCGGGGGAAGATGAATTGGCCGGTCTTGACAGCCCCGTCGGCGCGGACGGCCCGCGGGCCCAGCATCGAGCCCAGCAGCAGCCCGCCGGCCGAGGCGAGGGCGCCGCCGAGGAACTGCCGCCGGCTGAGCTGCTCGATCCGCTCGAGCCCGCCGGCGAGCTGCTCCAGCGCCCGGCCTCGCCGGGCGTCGCGGTCGCGATGGATGATTTCAGGCTTCATGGTCTGCCTCTTCCGTCGGCCGGGTCGCGCGTAGCGAGGCCCGGCGGTGTCTGTTCCCATGGCCCCGGCAGGCCCGGGGGTCTGCTCCGAAAATGGGCGGGCCCGGTAGGGCGGGCACCGCCCGCC
>JAWLCG010000018.1:0-26377 GCA_041687295.1 Phycisphaerae bacterium
CTTGACGCCGCTTTGGTTGGGTGTCCGGAATCCCCCCCACCGGGGCGGCGTTGCCGCCGCACTCCATGCTGCGTCCGTGCCTGGGTCCGCCATGGGTCGCAATGGCTTACGATGGGACGTCAAAGGACGCGGGACCGCGACATTCGGGCGGTGATCCGACCTCGAAGACCCCGGGCAAGCCCGGGGCTATATGGAATTGGGTTCGAACGGCTGGGCGCCATCGCCGCCGGGCCTCGCTCCGCTCGACCCGGCCTACGGGCCGATTGCATCTTGACCGGCCCGGCCTGAGCGGGTAAAAAGGCGGTTCTGGCCTGCGACAGGGGAACCTTTGCGCCCATGGCGGCGTGCCCCGGCCCGGAATGGCCCGCAACGGACGGCGAAATGGCGGAATCGAACAAGCATCTGGCGGATCTCAACGCCCTGCGGGCGGAGATCGACAGCATCGACCAGCAGCTGGTCGAGCTGCTCAACCGCCGCGCCGACGTCGTCATCCGCGTGGGCCAGAACAAGCAGAAGTCCGGCGTGCCGATCTACGCCCCCGACCGCGAGCACGCCGTCCTCGAGCGGGTCCGCCGCCTCAACGCCGGGCCCCTGCCGGACAAGACCCTCACCGCCATCTGGCGCGAGCTGATGAGCGGCGCGTTCGCCCTGGAAAAGCCCCTGCGGATCGGCTACCTGGGCCCCGAGGGCAGCTTCAGCAACATGGCCAGCCTGCGCAAGTTCGGCGCCAGCATCGAGCACGTGCCGCTGGCGGACATCCGGGCGGTCTTCGAGGAGGTCCGCCGCGGGCACGTCGACTTCGGCATGGTCCCCATCGAGAACAGCGTCGGCGGCGGCATCATCGACACGATGGACGCCTTCCTGGACGCCGAAGTCTACGTCGTCGCCGAGGTCATGCTCGAGGTCCACCACAACCTGCTGGCCAACTGCTCGCCGGAGGAGATCACCATGATCGCCTCCAAGCCCGAGGTCTTCGCCCAGTGCCGCAACTGGCTCAGCGGTTTCCGCAAGATCGACCTGATCCCGGTGGCCTCATCCAGCAAGGCCGCCGACATGGCCGCCAAGCAGAAGGGCCTGGCCGCCATCGGCTCGGAGCTGGCGGCCGAGCTGTACGACCTCAAGATCGTCTTCGCCAACATCGAGGACAACGTCACCAACACCACGCGGTTCTTCGTCATCGGCCACCAGCCCACCGGGCGGACCGGCGACGACAAGACCGCCCTGATGTTCACCACCAGCCACAAGCCCGGGGCCCTGGTGGAGGTGCTGGAGGTGCTTCGGCGGTTCGGGGTCAACATGACCAACATCGACACCCGCCCCAGCAAGCGCCGCAACTGGGAGTACTACTTCTTCGTGGACTGCGAGGGCCACTGCGAGGACGACAACTTCGTCGCCGCCATCGCCGAGGCCCGCCAGCACTGCCTGCAGTTCACGGTCCTGGGCAGCTTCCCCCGGGCGACGGCCCCCATCTAGGGCCCGCCCTGCCGCCCCGCCCCGGCGGGTGCGTTGGAACAAGGATTTCTGACATGATCGTCATCATGAAGCCCGGCAGCTCGCAAGGCCAGATCGACCACGTCTGCGAGCGCGTGCGGTCGCTGGGCCTGGCCGTGCACCTGAGCAAGGGCGAGTTCCGCACCATCGTCGGGGCCATCGGCAACAAGCAGCCCGAGCACCAGCAGATCCTCGAGGCCCTCGAGGGCGTCGAGCAGGTCGTGCCGATCATGAGGCCCTACAAGCTCGCCAGCCGCGAGTTCCACCCCGAGCCCTCCACCGTCACCGTCGGCGGGGTCAAGATCGGCCCGGGCAACCTCGTGGTGGTGGCCGGGCCCTGCGCGGTCGAGGACCGCGAGACCCTCGCCACCGTCGCCGCCGCCACCCGCGACGCCGGGGCGGCCATCCTCCGCGGCGGGGCCTTCAAGCCCCGCACCAGCCCCTACAGCTTCCAGGGCCTCGGCGAGGAGGGCCTCAAGCTGCTCCGAGACGTCGGCGACGAGTTCGGCATGCCCGTGGTTACCGAGGTCGTCGACGTCCGCGACGTCGAGGTCGTCACGCGCTACGCCGACATGGTCCAGATCGGCGCCCGCAACGTGCAGAACTTCAACCTCCTGCAGGAGGTCGGGCGCTGCGGCCTGCCGGTGTTCCTGAAGCGCGGCTTCGCGATCACCGTCAAGGAATACCTGATGAGCGCCGAGTACGTCCTGAGCCAGGGCAACAGCCAGGTCGTCCTCTGCGAGCGCGGCATCAAGACGTTCGAGACCGAGCTGCGGTTCACGCTGGACGTCTCGGCGGTGCCGGTGATCCGCAACAACAGCCACCTGCCCGTCTTCGTCGACCCCTCGCACGCCAGCGGGCGGCGGGAGTACGTCCTGCCGCTGGCCCTGGCGGGCGTGGCGGCCGGCGCCGACGGCGTGATGGTCGAAGTGCACAGCTGCCCGGAGAAGGCGATGTGCGACGGCCCGCAGGCGCTGTTCCCGGAAATGTTCACTGAGCTGGTCCAGCAGCTCTCGGCCGTCGGAAAGGCGGTCGGGCGCGAGCTGGTCACCGTCGGGTAGCGGGCGCAGGCCCGGACCCGTCACCGATAGAGTCGAATTTCGCAGGAACCGAGGAGACCCATGGCGCGTAAACTCTTTATTGCCGGCAACTGGAAGATGAACCTGGACAAGGCCTCGGCCGTCGCCCTGGCGCAGGGCCTGGCCAAGGAGCTGGGCAGCGAGTCGGGCGTCGACCTGGCCGTCTGCCCGCCGTCCGTCTACCTCGACGCGGTCAGCGAGGCCCTCAAGGGCACCAAGATCGCCGTCGGCGGGCAGAACTGCTTCTACGAGGACAACGGCGCGTTCACCGGCGAGGTCTCCACGGCCATGCTCAAGGACGTCGGGTGCCGCTACGTCATCCTGGGCCACAGCGAGCGGCGACACGTGATCGGCGAGACCGACGAGCTGATCAACCGCAAGGTCCTCAAGGTGCTCGCCGATGGGCTGCTGCCGATCCTGTGCGTCGGCGAGCTGCTCGAGGAGCGCGAGGCGAATCGGACCGACGAGGTCGTCGAGCGGCAGACCCGCCGGGGCCTCGAGGGCGTCAGCAAGGCCGACGCCGCCAAGGTCACCATCGCCTACGAGCCCGTCTGGGCCATCGGCACCGGCAAGACCGCCAGCCCCGAGCAGGCCCAGGAGGTCCACGCGATGATCCGCGGCCTGCTGGCCGACCTGTACGACGCCGAGCTGGCCCAGGCCGTCCGCATCCAGTACGGCGGGTCGGTCAAGGCCTCCAACGCCAAGGAACTGCTGGGCTGCGAGGACATCGACGGCGCCCTGGTCGGCGGGGCGAGCCTCAAGGTCGCCGACTTCGCCGGCATCGTCGCCGGAGGACGCTAGTCCGTTAATGCGTTAATGCGTCAATGGGTTGACGAATTCGTGTACAATGTCGTCGGGCGACCCCGGGCCGGCACAGCGATCCATCCCCCCGAGGCGCCGCCAACGTGGCCGCGCATGAACGCGTTAACCCATTGACGCATCAACCGTTTCCCAGTTAACCAGTTAACGAATCAACCCGTTAGCCATATTTCCAAGGAAACTCCATGGTCATCGCAATCGGCGTCCTGTTCATCCTGATCTGCGTGCTGCTGATCGGGGTGATTCTGCTGCAGAAGGGCCGGGGCTCCGGCCTGAGCGGCGCGTTCGGCGGCGTCGGCGGGCACTCCGCCTTCGGCAGCCGCACCGGCGACATGTTCACCTGGGTCACGGTCGTGCTGGTCGCCCTGTTCCTGGTCACCGGGGCCGGGGCGGTGCTGGTCTTCCGGCCCGACTACGTCAGCGACGAGGGCACTCAGTCCCTCGTGCCGCACCTGCCCACCCAGCCGCTCGAAGAGGGCGAGGTCCAGGACAACACCCCGGACACGTCGGGGGCCATCGACCAGGCCCAGCCCGAGGCCGGTGCCGAAGAGGCGCTGACCGGCGAGCCGGCCCCGGAAGTTCAGGCCCCGCCCGCCGAGTAATGCTGCACGAGGAGTCGTGATGATCCGCTCCATGACCGGCTTTGGCGGCGCCCAGGCGCACATCGCGGGCATCCGGTACGCCGTGGAGGTCCGCAGCCTCAACGGGCGCTACTTCAAGCCCTCGATCAAGCTGCCCGAGATGTGGACGCACGCCGAGGCGGCCATCGAGAAGCTGCTCCGTCAGCACCTCAGCCGCGGAAGCCTCTACTTCACCCTGCGGATGCAGATGGAGGACGAGTCGGCCGCCTACACGGTCAACCCAGCCGCCCTGCGCCACTACATCGACCAGGCGCGGGCCGCCCTGCCGGGCTCGGACGGGGTGACCTTCGAGGTCGGCAGCCTGCTGCTGCTGCCGGGCGTGTGCGTGCCGCCGGCCGCCGACGAGCTGGTCGAGAAGAGCTGGCCCGCCCTGCGCCAGGCCATCGAGCAGGCCGTCGAGCAGCTCATGGACATGCGCCGCCGCGAGGGCCAGGCCCTCCACGACGACCTCATGGGCCACCTGAGCCTCATCGAGCAGCGCCTCGAGGCCATCGCCGCCCGCAAGGACGACGTCGTCACCGAGTACCACCGCCGCCTCATCGCCCGGGTCAACGAGCTGATCCACGCCGCCCAGCTCAAGATCAGCGAGCAGGACCTCGTCCGCGAGGTCGCCGTCTACGCCGAGCGCAGCGACATCAGCGAGGAGATCAGCCGGCTCCGCAGCCACCTCGAGCAGTTCCGCCAGGCGGCCGCCGGCGAGGAGCAGGCCGGGCGCAAGCTCGACTTCATCACCCAGGAGATGCTCCGCGAGGCCAACACCATCGCCTCCAAGGCCAACGACGCCGACATCGTCCGCCACGTCGTCGACATCAAGAGCTGCATCGACCGCGTCAAGGAGCAGGTGCAGAACGTGGAGTGACGCCCGGCAGTTGGCCGCGAGGCGAACCGCAGGCGGATCGCCCGGACGGGGTGCGGATGATGAGGGTAACGCGTTAATGCGTCAATGCGTTAACGCGTGGGCGCGACAGAGAATGAACGGTACGGCCCCCGGGGCGGACGACAGAAGCCCCGACGGGATTGAGACACTCCGGGGCGTTTCTCCAAGCCCACGGATGCAATCCGTGGGGGTTTCGGACGGGGCGCCCGACGCGAACCCGCGGTTCATTGTGACCGTCTTACGCATCGACGCATTAACCCATTAACGCATTGACCTCCTTCCCATGTCCGACACACGCGACATTCCGACGCCCTCGACGCCGGCGGACGGCTCCCTCCGCCGGGGCCGGCTGTTCGTCATCACGGGGCCCTCGGGCGTGGGCAAGAGCACGGTCCGCCAGCGGGTCATCGAGCAGTCCGGGGCGGTCTACAGCGTCTCGGCCACCACTCGCAGGCCCCGCCCCGGCGAGCAGGACGGGCGGGACTACCGGTTCCTCGACCGCGCGCGGTTCGAGGAGCTTGTGGATCGCGGACAGATGCTCGAGTGGGCCGAGGTGTTCGGCCACTACTACGGCACGCCGGCCGAGCCGGTCGACGCCTGGCTGGCCGCCGGGCAGAACGTGATCCTCGAGATCGACGTGCAGGGCGGCCTGCAGGTGGCCCGGCGTCGGCCCGAGGCGGTGTTCATCCTGATCGCCCCGCCGGACGAGGCCACGCTGAAACAGCGCCTCGCGGGCCGGGGCACCGAGAGCGAAGAAGACCTCGCCCGCCGGCTTGGCAAGGCCACCGACGAGTTGGCCACCGCCCGCGCCAGCGGGGTCTATACGAACGAAGTGATCAACGACGACCTGGACCGGGCCGTGGAAGCGGTCCGGGCCATCATACGCAAGGAGACGCAGCACCCATGATCGAAGCCCTCAAACACGCGGAGATCCTCGACAAGGTCGGCGGTCGATTCAAGCTGGCCGCCCTGATCCAGAAGCGGATGGTCGAGCTGATCGAGGGGTCGCGCCCGCTCGTCGAGCGCAAGCCCGGCATGACCGATATGGAGCTGGTCATCCAGGAGATCCTCGAGGACAAGATCACCATGGAGGCCGAGAAGGCCCCCACCCTCGAAGGCATCGACGAGGACTAGGCCGTGACCGACGCCCCTGGCCAGAGCCCCCCGCTGCAGGGCCGAGAGGTCGTGCTGTGCCTGACGGGCGGCATTGCCTGCTACAAGGCCGCCGCCCTGGCCAGCCGGCTCGTGCAGGCCGGCGCGGGCGTGACGGCCTGCATGACGGCCTCGGCCCAGCGGTTCATCACGCCACTGACGCTGCAGAGCCTCACGGGCCGACAGGTCTTCACCGACCTGTGGCAGTCGTCCGATCGCTACGACCCCCAGCACATCGGCCTGGTCGACCGGGCCGACCTGGTCGTCGTCGCGCCGGCGACGGCCAACATCCTCGGCAAGCTCGCCAACGGCCTCGCCGACGACCTGGTCAGCACACTGGCCATGACGGCCATGAGCGATCGGCCCATCCTGCTGGCGCCCGCCATGAACACCCGCATGTGGGCCAGCCCGATCGTCCAGGCCAACCTTCGCCGCCTGACCGAGGCCGGCCTGCACACCGTCGGCCCCAACGAAGGCTGGCTCGCCTGCCGCACCATCGGCCAGGGCCGAATGGCCGAACCGGGGGAAGTCTTCGACGCGGCGCGTCGAATCCTGGATTTTTGATTCTTGACTGCGGATTTTCGATTAGGAGGTAGGGCGCGACGGGGGTGAAGACTCCCGTCCCCTCACCAGCGCACGACGAGGGCATCAAAAATCAAAAATCAAAAATCACAAATCCAAAGGGTCCTAATCACCGCCGGGCCGACGCGCGAGCCGATCGACCCGGTCCGGTTCATCACCAATGCGTCCAGCGGGCAGATGGGTTACGCGGTGGCCGAGGAGGCCCTGAGGGCCGGCCATGACGTGACGCTGCTGAGCGGGCCGGTTGCCCTGGCGCCACCCGAGGGCGCGACGGTCGTGCCCTTCGTGACGGTCGAGGACCTGTGGGCGGCCCTGGCCGAGCACTTCGACGGCTGCGACGTGCTGGTCATGGCAGCCGCCGTCGGGGACTTCACCGTCGCCCGGCCCTCCGCGACGAAGCTGCACCGCTCCGATGGCACCCTCACGCTGGAGTTGCTGCCCGCGCCGGACCTGGCCGCCGAGCTGGGTCGTCGCCGCCGGGCCGACCAGACGATCATCGGCTTCGCCGTCGAGGAGCCCGCCGACGCCGACGCCAACGCCCGCCGCAAGCTCGCCGCCAAGAACTGCGACTACGTCGTGGTCAACACCCCCGCCGCCCTGGCCGCCCCCGCCAGCCAGGCCGCCATCCTCGCCCGCGACGGCACCGTCGAGCTGCCCTGGGCCGAGCGGCCCAAGTCCGAACTCGCCCGCGCCATCGTCGCCCTGTTCCGCCGCTGAAGAAACGACGGCCACAGAGGACACAGAGCGAAGACCACAGAGGGTTTCAGAGGGGGAGTTCCGTATATAGCCCCGGGCTTGCCCGGGGTCTTCGCTTGGGCGGGCAACTTGTTGCTCTCG
Organism: Phycisphaerae bacterium; assembly: GCA_041687295.1. Lineage (GTDB taxonomy): Bacteria > Planctomycetota > Phycisphaerae > SM23-33 > FEN-1343 > JAWLCG01. The sequence continues at coordinate 7,479 of JAWLCG010000018.1, forward strand.
CAACCCGCGCGACGCAAGCCGGCCCGTGGCGCCTGCGCTTGTTCTCTCCCCCCGGTCGCTGTTCGTCGGCCGCCTATCCCCCACTCACATGGCCAGCGATCTGCGGCAGCACAAACGTGAACACCGCCCACTCGATCAGCAGTACCGCGACGGCCCGCGGGTATCCCATCCTGCGGCCTTGCGCGTCATTGGACTGGCCTGACCGGCGAATGCAGTTGCCGTAGAGATACACCCCCGCCCCAAAGGCCAGCGCATAGCTGATGAGGACAGCAGCGACCCCCGATCCGGTGATCCAATACACTCCCCAGTTCACGGCCATAGCAGGCACGTATACGGCTACGGAGAGGACCCACGCCCGGAGAAAGCCGAGCCTGATCCGGCCCACGACCCTGACAAGCAGCATCAGGAGCAAGGCAAAGGCTGCGAAGACCATGCCCAACCCGAAGACAATGGAAAGCACCCACCCGACGTGTTCCATCTTCACTCACCCCACCTGAGGTCTCACCTCTGCCGCACCACTTCCTGATCAGGTCCGAGCCACACCAACTCGTCAATCGGGCCAGAAAGCATTCCCTTCTCTCGGAGTTGCATAGCGATGGCGGCGGGCGGCCAGCCGGTGGGGCCACCGGCAAAAGGAAGACCAAGATCGCGTAGGTGCAGGACAATCTGCGCCAAGCCAACTTCGTCATCGTAGGCAAGCCTCCAGACACCACTGTCTGGGTTGCAGACCCCGCCTTGGTCTCGAATTGCATCGCCCGTGCCCGGCGTCTGCGCCAGAACGTGGACTGCGCGCTCACCAATGTACATTACGTGGTCCCGCACCCTAGTACTCCCTGGAAAGGTGGGGCTTCGCTACGCTGCGCCCCAGCCTACGGCGCACCCGCGTTTGTTGCCTACACGCTGGTGCCTTCGCCGTCGAGGCTGTTGCTGCCGGACTGGTCGGCGGCGATGGAGGCCTTGAGGGCCTGCCAGTCTTCGAGGGTGTAGAGGCATTCGCGGGCCTGGGAGCCCTTGTAGTCGCCGAGGATGCCGGCCTCGGCCATCTGGTCGACGATACGGCTGGCCCGGCTGTAGCCGACGCCGAGGCGGCGCTGCAGCAGGCTCACGCTGCCGCGCTGGGTCTGCAGGATGATCTCGACGGCCTTGTCGAACAGGTCGTCCTTGTCCATCACGCCGCCGATGTCGTCGTCGTCCTCGCCGGCCGGGCGGATTTGCGTCAGCTCGGTGTTGAACTGCGGCGGCCCGAGGGTCTGCAGGTGGCTGACGACGCCGCGGATCTCGCTGTCGTCGATGTAGGTGCCCTGGGCCCGCGCCAGCGTGCTGGTGCCGGGCTTGAGGAACAGCATGTCGCCCTGGCCCAGCAGGACCTCGGCACCGTTCTGGTCGAGCACGATGCGGCTCTCCTGTCGGCTGGCGACGCGGAAGCTCACCCGGCAGGGCATGTTGCTCTTGATCAGGCCGGTCACCACGTTCACGCTGGGCCGCTGGGTCGCCAGGATCAGGTGGATGCCCACCGCCCGGGCCTTCTGGGCGATGCGGATGATGTGATTCTCGACCTCCTTGGTGCTGGTCATGATCAGGTCAGCCAGCTCGTCGATGATGATCACGTAGTAGGGCATCTGCGTGGGGATGGCGGCCTGCTCCTCCTCGGTCTCGGCGCCGAGGCGCTGGTAGAGCTCCTCGGGGGTCATCTTGTTGTAGCCGGCGATGTTGCGGACGCCGGCCTCCTTGAGCACCTCGTAGCGCTCGTCCATCTTGGTGGCGGCCCATTCGAGGATGCTCTCGGCCTTGCGCATGTCGTTGACGATGGGGCACAGCAGGTGCGGCACGCTCTCGAAGGCGGCCATCTCGACCATCTTGGGGTCGACCAGGATGAGCCTCGCCTCGGCCGGGCTGCGGGTCATCAGCACCGACATGATGATGCTGTTGATGCAGACGCTCTTGCCCGAGCCGGTCGTGCCGGCGATGAGCATGTGGGGCATGCCCGACAGGTCGGCGACGATGGGGTCTCCGCCGGCGTCCTTGCCCAGGTAGAGCGGCAGGCGGTAGCGGTGCGGGGCGTCGGGGGCCAGGCCCATCAGCTCGCGGATGCGGACGGTCTCCTTCTCGGCGTTGGGCACCTCGATGCCGATGGTGTCCTTGCCGGGCAGCGGGCTGACGATGCGGACGCCCGGGGCGGCCAGGGCGCGGGCGATGTCGTTGGCGAGGTTGGCGATCGTGTTGACCTTCACGCCGGGCGCCAGGCTCAGCTCGAACATCGTGATGACCGGGCCGGTCATGTAGCCCACGACGCGGGCGTCGACGTTGAAGTCCTCCAGCGTCTGCTGCAGGACGGCCCGCTTGAGCTCGACCTGGGCCTCCTGGCTCTGGAGGTAGCCGCCCTCGGGCGCCGCCAGCAGATCGATCGCCGGCAGCGGGTAGTCGCCCTCCTGCGGCTGCGGCGGGGCTATCGGTTTGGGCGCGGGGCGAGGGGCGGGCCGAAGCGTCGCCGGCGCCTTGGGGGCCGGCGCGGGCGCGTCGGCCTTGTCGGCCTTGCCCTTGAGCAGCCCGCGGAGCCGCTGGGAAAGGCCCGGACCGTCCTGGGCCTCGGCGTCCAAGTCGGCCTCGGCGTCCAGGTCGCTCTCGTCGGCGGGCTCGACGGTGTTCAGGCCCAGAGCCGGCTCTTCGGGCTCATCCGCCTCGGCGGGCTCGGCCGGCTCGCCGATGCTGACGCGGGGCTCTTTTTTCTTCTTGGGCTCGGTGCGTCCGACGGCGGCGGCGCGGGGGCTGGCGGTGACCGTGGGGGCGCTTCGGCCAGCCCCGGCCGTGGCCACGCGGAGCGCCCCGGCCATGCGGGCCAGACCGTCGCCGCCAGTCCACAGCCGGCGGGTCAGACGGGGCAGCTGGATCACCAGGTCGTCCGCTCCCAGCACCAGGCCGATCAGGAACGTCACCACCAGCAGCAGCCAGCTGAACTGCCCGAAGTGGGCGCGGATGAACACCCCACAGCCTGTGCCCAGCACCCCCCCGCCGCCGATGAGGATGTCGTCGGGGCGGTAGGCCTGGATGAGGTACACCGCCGTCGACAGCGTCGCCATCAGCAGCAGCACGCCGACCAGGCGGAAGGGCAGATCGCGCACGGCCCGGCCACTGAGGGCGACCAGCACCGCCACCGAACCGAAGAACAGCCCGGCATACGCCCCGGCCCCGAGCCAGTAGAACACGTGGTAGCTGAAGAACGCCCCCACCAGGCCCGCGTAGTTGTGCGTGGGCGTCGGGGGCGGCCAGGCCTGCCCGCTGGGCCAGTCGGCCGGGTCGTGCGTCACGCACGCCAGCCAGCCCAGTGCCAGGGCCCCGGCCACCAGGATCATCATGCAGGTCCGCAGCGTCGCGCTGCCGCGCGTGCCGTCGGCGTCCGTGCCCGTCTTCTTCGCGTCCTGCTTCTTGGCCATGAGTCCTATGCCTTGGGGGCTACACCCCGGTGTGACCGAATCCTCCATCGCCCCGGGCCGTGTCGGGCAGGCGCTCGACCTCGACGAGCTCAGCCTGCATGACCGGGGCGATCACCATCTGGGCGACCCGCATGCCTCGCTGCACTGCAAAGGGCTCGGGCCCCGCGTTGTGCAGGATGACGCACACCTCGCCGCGGTAGTCCGCGTCGATCGTGCCAGGGCTGTTGGGCAGCAGGATGCCGTGCTTGAGCGCCAGCCCGCTGCGGGGCCGAACCTGGGCCTCGTAGCCCGGCGGCACCGCCAGGTAGAAGCCGCACGGCACCAGCCGGGTCTGGCCGGGCGCGAGCACCACATCCTGCTCGCACGCCGCCGAGAGATCCATCCCCGCGGCGTGCTCGCTCATGTACCGCGGCAGGGGCACGTCCTCGCACCCCGGCTTGCGGCGCATCTGTACTGTTATCGGACGGGACATCGGGTTGACTCCAGCGGAGGCTCAAGGGGGGTGAAGGATAACGGGTTAATCAGTTAATTGGCTGATGCGTTAATCGGTTGACTCGTCAGTGCGTCAACGCGTCAGTGCGTCACTGCGTTAATGCGTTAATGCGTTAATGCGTTAATGCGTTAATGCGTAAGATATTGTAGCGCCAAGGCTTCCGGGGCGGCGGTGTCATTGTGGGGTGCCTGGGGGGCTCTTTCCACGCCCACGCAATGCTTTGCGTGGGCTTCTCGTGCGGGGCGTACGCGGGGGGCCCGGGCAACCTGGGGGCGGGCGGCAATCCGCCCTCGACGCGGGCGATGCCCGCCCTACCGGCCCTGCCTCTTCCGTGGTCCTATGTACTGGGTCCTGAACACTTTTGCCATCAGCGCCCCTGGGTCCTGGCCACAGGCCACGGGCTACTAAGACTCACCACGCCTCCAGTTCGCCGACGATCTCCTCGACGAGGTCCTTCATGGTGACGATGCCCAGGGCCCGGCCCTTCCCGTCGACGACCAGGCCCATGGCCCGGTGGGCCCGCTGGAGGGTCACCAGGGCGCGGGCGAGATCCCAGTCCGGCTGCATCACCACGGGGGGCCGAAGGTGCTGGGCCGGGCGGGCCGAGGGGTCCTCGTCGTAGAGCACGTCGTAGATGTTCAGGATGCCCACGACGCGGTCGGGCTGGCCCTGCCAGGCGGGCAGGCGGCTGAACTCGTGGCCGGCGAGGGTCTGGACGAACCGCTCCCGGCTGCAGTCGGCGGGGATGCTGACCACGCGGCTCAGCGGGACCATCACCTCGCGGATGGTCGTCTCGCCGGTCCGCATCACCCGGCTGGCCATGCGCGACTGCGCCAGGCTCAGCGCCCCATGGGCGTGTCCCTCGGCCAGCAGGGCCTGGACCCGCTGCCGGGGCTCGATCAGGCGGCCCCGCCCGCCGCGCTGCCAGAGCCGCAGCGTTAGCGTGGCGAACCCGGTCACCAGCGGCCCCAGGCCCGTCCATCGCACCAGCAGGCGTGTGCTCAACAACAGCCCGCCCAGCGGATACACCAGCCGCTCGGCCGCCAGGCGAAAGAGGTTCTTGGGCACAATCTCGCCCAGGACGAAGATGGTCGGCGTCACCAGCAGCGTCGTCAGCAGTTCCTGCTGGCGCGTGTCGGCCAGGGTCAGCAGGCCCACGGCCCCGGCGGTCACCATGTAGTTGACCGCGTTATTGGCCACCAGCAGTGTCCCGAGCATTTCCTGAGGCCGGCTCAGCAGGTCGTGCCACCGCCGCGCACGGCCATCGCCGTGGCTGGCCCGCAACTCCATACGCATTTTGTTGAGCACGTACGTGCCGGTTTCCAGGCCTGAGAAGATGGCCGAACCGACCAGGCCCACCGCCACCGCCAGGCTCCACACGACCGCCTGCAGCCAGACTGGCCAATCAGCCATGCGTACTCTCCTGCTCCAGCAGCTTCAGGCCCAGCCACGCGATCCGGTGCCGCTGCATCGACTCGACGGTGAACTGCAGGTTGTGCAGCACCACCGTGTCGCCCTCGCGGGGCACGCGGTCCAGCAGCGACATCACCAGCCCGCCGACGGTGCTGATGCCCTCGGCCGGCAGCTCCACGTTGAACACGTCGGTCCACTCGCGGATCGGCAGGTCGCCGGCGAGGCGGTATTCCGTACGGCTGAACCGCTGGACGGGCTCGGTGACCTCCTCGTCCGGGGCGGTGATCTCGCCGACGACTTCCTCCATCGCGTCCTCGAGCGTCACCAGGCCAGCCGTGCCGCCGTACTCGTCGACCACGAAGGCCATCTGCGTCCGCGTGCGGCGGAACTGCACCAGCAGCTTGTCCACCGTGCCGGTCTCGGGCACGAAGGGCACGTGGCGGACGAGCTTGGCCAGCGGCGTGTCGGGCGCCAGCAGCAGCTGCTTGGCGTAGATCACGCCCAGCAGGTTGTCCTGGCTGTCGCGGTAGACGGGCATCTTGATCAGGCGGGTGCGGCGGAAGGCCTCGATGAGCCCCTCGGTGCCCTGGTCGATGTCGTAGGTCACCATGTCCACGCGGGGCACCATGATGTCGGCCACGCGGATGCGCCCCAGCTCGATGACCTCCTGGATCCACGCCGACTCGGTGGGCGCCAGGTGCTGGCGGTGCTGGGCGAGGTCGAGCAGGTCGGCCAGTTCGTCCGGCGACAGCGCCGACGCCGGCAGCCTGGCCGGGCGGAGCAGGCGCGTCAGCGGGTCGACCAGGGCCGTCCCCAACAGCCACTGCACCGGCCCCAGGACGCGCACCAGCAGCGTCAGCGGCAGGGCCACCACCTGCGCAATCCGGGCCGGGCTGCTCAGGGCGAGGTTCTTGGGCGCCACCTCGCCCAGCAAGATCACCGTCACCAGCGGCGCCACGACCAGCAGGGCCTCGCCCCACCACACCACGTCGGTGATCTGCTGCAGGTCGACCAGGAACACCGCCGCGATGGCCCAGAACGCCACGTTCACCAGCTGGTTGCCCAGCAGCAGCACCATCAGCAGCTTCCGCGATGTGCGGAGCAGGCCGTCGACCAGGCGGTCCACACGGGCGGTCGAACGGCCAAAGCGGAGCATGTCCGCCCGCGAAAGGCTGAAGTAGGCCGTCTCGCTGCCCGAAAAGAAGGCCGAGCACACCAGCAGCACCGCCATCAGGCCCGCGTGCCACAGATGGTCCCAGAGAAACTCCCCCACCGTCATGGCCGAACCCTCCGCCGCCGCAGCGGCCCCCAGGGTCGGCCGGGTCTACACTCGCCTTGCTGCTCGTCTTCGTCGTCCATGGTAGGCCGTATTCTACAGTCCGCGCCACAAAGGTCCAGACCGTACCGGGGTTGGGTATAGAGCCCCGGGCTTGCCCGGGGTCTTCGCCAGACGGGCACAGGGACCGCCGACGCATCCTTCCCCCGAGAACCCCACGGATTGCACCCTGTGATATCTACACATCTCTTGCAGCCCCGTCATGGGCGGCCGAGTCCATCGCGTCTCCGAAAAGAAAAAAGCGTCCGGGTGCCGTGGCTACGGCGTTTGTAGCCCCGTCTTTCCCCTTCTCCCTGGCCTCGGCCCGAGAGGTGGACACGATCGACACAGATTAGGGAATTTTCCTGCTTCCTCTTCCATCTGTGCCATCGCAGTTCATCTGTGAGATTTGTGACCCCCATGCGTCCCTGACTCCCGGAGTACCACTGGGTGCCCGGCCGTGATGGGCGGATCGCCCTTTTGGAGTGCGGCGAGCCATCGCCGCTTTGGCTCGATGGCGGCCCAAGCCAACGCGGCGATTGCATCGCCGCACTCCATACGGCGCTCGCGCCCTGGGCCTCCATTGGTTGGTGCGACTGACGAGTCGGCGCCGGAAGACGTGGCTACGAACGCCGTAGCCACTGCACCCGGCCGGTCCTTGGACTTGTGTAGATATGACAGGATTGCATCTGTGGGCTTGGAGAAAGACGCCCCACGATAGGGCCCGCAACGCGTCAGCGCAGGCCCAGAAGCGCCTCGGCGGCGTCGGCGGCCTGTGTGACCGTCGTGTCGGGCTCGGCGTCGAGCGGGGTCACGCCGTGGCGGTGCTGGAAGTGACGGAACCAGGTCCGCTGGTTCTTGGCGAAGTGGCGGGTGTTGATCTTGATCTGCTCGACGGCCTCGGCCAGGCTCCACCGCCCGCGGAGCTGCGCGATGATCTCGGCGTAGCCCAACGCGGCCGCCGCCTGGCTCGTCAGGCCGCGGGGGTCGGCCAGCAGGGCCTCGACCTCTTCGACGAGCCCCTCCTCGATCATCCGGCCCACGCGGGCGTTGATGCGGCGGTTGCCGTCCTCGCGCCCCCGCCGAAGCCAGAGCATGCGGAAGTCGTACCGCGGGCGATTCTCCGCCCACTGCTGCTGCAGCACGCTGATCGGCGTGCCCGTCAGGCGGTAGACCTCCAGCGCCCGCACGATGCGGCGGAGGTCGTTGGGGTGGATGCGCCCAGCCGCCTCGGGGTCGATCCTCGCCAACTCGCCGTGCAGACCGGCCGAGCCCTCGCGCTGGGCCCGCTCCTGCAGTTCGGCGCGGATCTCCGGCGACTGGCCCGGCCCCTCGAACATGCCGGCCACCAGCGCCTTGAAGTACAGCCCCGTGCCCCCGGAGGCGACGATGGGTCGGCCCGACGCATGGCAGGCGGCGATGACGCTGTCGGCCAGCGTCACGAACTGCGCGACGGTGAACGGCTCCCATGGCTCGACCACGTCGATGCCGTGGTGCGGAATCTCCGCCCGCAGCTCGGCTGAGGCCTTGGCCGTGCCGATGTCCATCCGGCGGTAGATCTTCATCGAATCGACGCTGAGGATCTCCCCGCCGTGGCGGCGCGCCAGCTCGGCCGCCAGCTTCGCCTTGCCGCTGGCCGTGCAACCCATGATGGCGTAGACGCGTTCCATGGCGCGATTCTCGGAGCCGGCCTCCGCCCTGTCAAGCTCGCCACACGCAATCGTCACGTCGCCCCGGGGTCCTGCTCGGCGCCGCCCGCCACCCCCGGGTACAATGAAACCGAAGCGGACGCACGAAACGTCCCCCAAAGCGAACCCCAACGCGAGGCAAGGCCATGAACCGTACGCTGTGGATGCTGCTGGGGCTGCTGGTGCTGGTGTCGCTGGCCCTGCCGGCCTGCACGACGATCGACGTGACCGTCCCGGACGACCTGCTGGGCCTGCGGGGCGACGGGAATGGGGACGACTACCGCCCCCGCCAGGTCCCGCCGGCCGACCCGGGCGACCCAGCCGACCTGCAGCGTGAGAATCGCCAGCTCCGCGCCCAGGTATCCGACCTGCAGGCCCGCGTCCGCCGGCTGGAGTACGAGAACGACCTGCTCCACGAGAGGCTGGACGAATTGGAGGACTAGCCCGTAGGCGCTCTTCGAGCACAGCGAGGCCCGGCAGGCGAAGGGGGCCACCACCTCCCAGGTGCCGTGGCTACGGCGTCTGCAGCCACGTCTTCGGGCGATTGCATCGCCGCACTCCAAAGGGGCTCGCCGCCCAGCACGTAGGGCACGTAGGTTCGCGGAGCGTAGCGGAGCGGTTCTGCTTGCCGCGAGGGCGTCTGGCGATTCGGCGGAGGATCCCCCGGGAGCACCGCCCAGAGAGCCCCATCCATGCTGGTGGCCCCAAAGCGATAAATCCCGGCGGTGTGGGGGCAGAGCCCCCGCGCTGTTTCCTCTGGACCGCCGGGCCGCGTTACGGATTCGGGTTGGGTTGCGGGCGAAGCCCGCGCTGGGCAATCTGTGTCGATCGAGTCTACCGCTCGAGGGGAGTCCAGGGAGAAACGCGAAAGACGTGGCTACAGACGCCGTAGCGACGGCACCCCGGGCAGTGAGGGGGCCTCCGCACAGGCCAGCCAAAGCGGCGATGCTCGCCGCAGTCCATATGGCCCAGGTGCGTCTCGGCGCCATCGGTGCCGGGCCTCGCTGGCGCTCGACCCGGCCTACGGGCCCGCCCTACCGGCTACTCCGCGTAGCCTTCGACGTCCATGGCGTCGAGGCGCTGGCGCTGCTGGCGGCGATGGTTCTGCCAGGCGGCGTGGAGTGCCTCGGCCGTCTGATCGATGGTGCGTTGGTTGTTGGTGTAGGGGTCCTGCAGCGTGGCGGCGTTGACCTGCTTGATCCACTCGGCCGGCAGGGCCTTGGCCCCGGCCAGGGCGCCGCTGAGCCCGCCGGCGACGGCGGCGAGGCAGTCGGTGTCGCGCCCGAAGTTGACGGCCGACACGATCGCCCGACGCGGGTCGCCCTCGCTGATGGCGAAAACGGCCAGGCCCTTGGCGACGATCTCGTTGGCCTGGCTCATGCCGTAGTTGAAGTACCCCCCGCCGTAGTAGATCTTCCCGAGGGCCTCGCGCAGCGCGTCAGGCTCGGGGTGCTTACGGGCCAGCTCGAGGGCCCGGCCCACCTCGGCGGCGATGTCGTCGTAGAGGGCATACAGGCTGCCGGCCTCGGCGCGGTAGGTGGCGTAGGCCTGGGCGACCTGGAGCACCGACTCGACGGTCGCGCCGGGTCGGCAGGCCTCGGCGAGGGCGGCGTTGTACAGGGCCGCCCATCGCAGCGCGAAGGCCGTCTCCGACGCGTACACCCGCCCGACCTCGAACGAGTCGTCGGCGGCCCCCTGCGGGTCGCCCGCGTTGATCAGCCCCAGCGGGTGCGACGCCCGCGCCATCGCCACGACGTTGGGGAACGGCCAGAGCCGGCCCAGCTCGGCCGGCGGCACGCCGGCGCGGGCCAGCTCCAGCAGCGAGCGGTCGAACCGCTCCTGCTTGTAGATCATCCGGGCCGGGTCGAGGTCGCGCAGCCAGACGCGGACCAGGTCGTGGGCCTGGATCCGCCCGCCCTTGTCGATGATGGCCGAGGCGATGAGCTTCTGCCGCTCGATGCCGTCCTCGGTGGTCCCCGGCGGGCGCTGCCAGTCGGTGACGTCGGTGTAGTGCTTGTAGCTCTGCAGGCTCTCCAGCCGGCCATGGGTCTGGCGGATCTTCTCGGGCGACCAGCCCTCCACCGCCGCCCCCATCGCCGAGCCGATCCACGACGCAGCCAGGCAGCCACGAAACTTCTCCCGCAAGGTCAGCATGACGGGCTCCTTTGGATGACGTGAGTTGGACCGCCCCTGTCATACCGCTGCGCGCGGGCTGCTGCAATGGGGTGGTGGAAAAGGGACGCCCCTGCCGCCGATGCCCACGGATGGCAATCCGTGGGCTTGGGAAGATCCCCGACAGGATCCCTGCAATCGCCCAAGGGCCAGATCCCGGCCGAGCCCGGGGCGGGCCCTAACCGGCGAGGGGGTGGGCCTTGTCGTAGACGGCCTTGAGGCGGCGGGTGGTCAGGTGGGTGTAGATCTGGGTGGTCGAGAGGGACTGATGGCCGAGCATTTCCTGGACGCTGCGGAGGTCGGCGCCGTTGTTGAGCATGTGGGTGGCGAAGCTGTGGCGCAGCGTGTGGGGGCTGACGTGCTGGCTGATGCCGGCCATCTGGATGTAGATGTCGAGCTTGCGGCGGATGCTGCGGGCGCTGATCCGCTTGCCCCACTTGTTGACGAACAGCGGCGACTTGGCCGGCGGGGCCCCGAACGAGGCCACGCGCATCTGCTGGTAGTGGGCGATGGCGGCCATCGCCTGGCTGCCCAGCGGGGCGAGGCGTTCCTTTCGGCCCTTGCCGAGGATGCGGACGATCTCGGCGAACTCGTCGATGTCGCCGACGTTGAGGGCGACCAGCTCGCTGATCCGCAGGCCGGCCGAGTAGATCGTCTCGAGGATCGCCCGGTCGCGGGCGCCCAGCAGCGTGCGGACGTCGGGGGCGGCCAGCAGGGTCTCGATCTGCTTGACGTCGAGGCAGCTGGGCAACCGCTTGTCCTGCTTGGGCGTGCGGATGACGCTGACGGGCGAGGCCTCGATCTGCCCGGAGGCGACGAGGAACTTGTAGAAGCTCCGCAGTGTGGCCAGCTTGCGGGCGATGGAGCTCTTGGAGTACTCGGTGTTGCGCATCAGGGCGAGGTAGGAGCGGACCTCCTGGGCGCCGAGGCCCAGGAGCCTTTGGGCGAGCGGGCCGGTCTCGGCGGGCTCGAGCTCGGGCAGGTCGTCCATGGCCAGGCCCTCGCGGAGGCGCAGCTCCGGCGGGCAGCACAGGAAGCGGCAGAACTGGGCGAGGTCGGCCTGGTAGCCCCGCACGGTGTGCTCGGAGAACTGACGCTCGTGGGCGAGGTTCTCCAGGAAGCGGGCGATCAGCGGGTTGTGGATCATGACCACGGGCCCCTACTCCTCCAGGGCCGGGGCGATGGCATCGATGCAGTCCTTCGCCTGGCAGGAGGTTACCTGGAAGCTCAGCGTCGCCACGTCCAGCCAGTCCAGCCCGCTCGCCGGGTCCTGCGCCAGCTCGGCCAGGCTGGCCAGCATAGCACATTCCTGCCCGGGGGCGTAGCGGAAGAGGTAGGTCTGGCCCGCCTTGCTCACCGATCCCGTTCGCATGCAGAAATCCCCTGCCGGGCCCGCTCAGGGCGCCGGCACGACGGTCGTGATCCGGTCCAACTCCTGCTCCATCAGCGCCACGATCAGCTCGTGGCAGACGAACTGCAGGTAGGCCTCGCGGTCGACCAGGTAGCGCCGCCAGCCGAAGGGGCTGTCGAGCCCCTGGTGCGAGGCCGCGAACTGCTGCACCCGGCGGACGGTGTCGTTGCGGCTGGCGTCGAAGATGCCGCTCGCCTGCCCGCTGGGCCCGGCCCCGGCGTAGTAGGCCGGCGACGCCGATTCGGGCGCCGCCTGCCGGGCCATCGCGGCCGGGTCGGGGCTGGTGTCCTGTATATCGGCACGAACCCAGTATAACTGCAGCGTCATGCCGATCTTCATGGGCTGATAGGGGTCGTATTCGGTGACGGCACCGACCAGCACGCCGTCGACGCCCAGCACGCCGGCGAGGTCCAAGGCCTCCTCGACGCTGCGGACGCTGGAGCGCCCCGTCGCCGAGAGCACCGTCAGGGCGCGGTGGGTCGGCAGGACGGTGAGACCCTCGAACTGGGCCAGTTCGGCCACCAGCGTGTCGGTGGCCGCCAGCACGTCGAAGTCGGCCGAGGGGGACTGGTTCAGCAGCGGCGCGACCACCACGCTGCGGGGCAGCGGGTACGGCGCCCGCGGCGACGGGGGCGTCGGCTGGGCACAGCCCGCCAGCAGCCCCCCCACCACGCAGGCCACGCCGAGAAGGGCCTGGCGATCGAGCAGGGTCATCGGTTGCGCATCCTTTCGCACATCGGCCCCCGCCTCCTGCGGGGCCATCGGGTCAGTCGGCCTGGCTGGCGGTGAGCTTGGCCGGCGCGTTGGCCCCGGCGGCGTCGCCGGCCAGGGCGCCGGCCGGCGAGTCCACCTGGATCGACCAGATGTTCTCAAAGCCGTCGCGGTCGCAGCAGAAGTAGATTCGGCTGCCGCCCCAGGCGGGGTCGAACTTCCGTCCGGGCCCCTGGGTGAGCCGGCGGAGGTTCTGCCCGTCCAGGTCGACCGCGAAGATGTCCGCCCAGCCACCGGGGGGGTTCTCCACCGTCAGCTTCGCCAGCGACTCGAACTCGCCGACCGGCCCCGCCCCCGGCGCGATGGCCGTGAAGGCGATCTGCTTGCCGTCGGGGCTGAAGGCGGGCGTGACGAAGGCGTACTCGGGCGAGTCGGCCACCAGCGTCGGCAGGCCCGGCTCGCCGTTGGCGTCCATCCGCAGCGTCCAGATGCCGTAAAGCTGGTCGCCCCGCCCCCGCGCCCGCTGGTAGGCGATGACGTCCTCGACCGGGCTCCAGACCGGAAACAGCCCGTAGCCCAGGAACTGCCGCACCTGCGGGGCCTCCAGGCGGACGATCCACATCTCCCACTGGCCCGAGCGGACGCTCAGGCAGTTGTAGACCAGCGAGTGGCTGTCCGAGCTCCAGCTGGGGTGCATGTTGTGCCCCCCGCCGCGGGTGACCTGCCGCACGCTCCGTCCGTCGGCGTCCATCACGTAAACCTCCCACGCGCCGGAGCGGTTGGAGGTAAAGGCGATCCGCGTGCCGTCGGGCGAGAAGGCCGGCTGGATGTCGCTGGCCGGGTCGGTGGTGAGCTGCGTGACGGTGCGCCCGTCGGTGTTCTTGATGTAGATGTCGGGCCGGGGGCTGTGGGCGGTGCTGGCGAAGGCCATCCGCCTCCCCGCCGGATCGAGGGTGGGGTCGGTATCGTGGCCGACCTCCTGAAAGCTGTGCTGGCGGATGGAGCTGACGGCGATGGGCCTTTCCCACGACGCCGGCGTGCCGCTCAGGTCGCCGAAGGGCGTCACCCGGTCGCCCAGGACCACCGGCGTCGGGGCGGCCGACTCCGGCGGCGCGGGCCGACAGCCCGCCAACGCCAGGCCTGTCGCGATTGCCACCATCCAAATACGCATGCCGATTCTCCTGCTGCCCGGCGCGCACGACCGCGGCGCCGGAAGGGGCGTCTCTGCATGCCCTATCGGCTGACCGCCCGTCCGCCCTTGAGCCCGGCCTCTCGGAGTGCGCCCCCCCATTTACAGCCGGGCCAGCCGTCTGTAGCATCGTCATGCGTGACTTAACTTACTGGGAGACCGGCGTGAAGAAACGAACGGCGATCATCGGCGTCATCGCAGGGCTCTTCGCGATCTGCCTGGGGGTGGGCGCGTACCTGGCCCTGGAGTCCCTGCTGCATCCGGCCTCGCCGCCCGCTCCGGACCTGATCGACGCGGAGGTCGTCGTCATTCTCGAAGCCCTGGGCCTGCCGGCCGACCTTGACCCCCAGGCACTGGCTGTGCTCGAGCAACGCGACCCGCACGGATCGTGGATCACCGCCCGCATCCGTCTTCAACCCGGCCAGGCCGACGCCGTGGAAACCGCCCTGCCCGCTCCAGAGGTGGCCGGGGCCGATTTCAGCGGTTATCAGTTGGGCGGTCTCGATGCCTACGACGTGCCGTGGTGGGACCCCCTGCCGCTGGCTCCAGGGGATCGGCTCCATGAAGCCACCCTCGATGAGCCAGGCGGAACTCAGCTCCTCCTGGTCGTCATGCGCCCAAGGGCGGAGGCGCTGGACCTGTACATCCTGCGGACCGCCGCGCGGGGTAAGCTTGCCCCGGGCTTCCACTCCGTCATGGAGGTTAGCCCCAAGCGGTACGCAGGCGACTGGTTCCCCTCCAACAACAACCCCTACGAGCGGGCCCAAGGCCGCTTCCTTCCCTGAAGCAGGCCGGACGCAGCCCCCCCACGTGGGTTCTCGCCGAAGCGTCAGCGGAGGCGAGGTTCCGCGTGCCACGGGGGCGAAACAAACTCCAAATCGCTCTGCGCCCCCACGGCGGCGCCTGGCGCCATCGACGGCGAGCCAGGGCCCGCCCTGCGCGAACAGCCCGCCACGCTCCCGGTGCCGTGCCAACGGCGTTCGCCGGGCAACCGGGTTGCGTGCCGGTGTTTCGGGTGTATACTGTGGGCCTGCGGGAGCTTGCACGTCCTGCTCTCGGCTGGAAAGGGGTTGCACGGTAGTGGCCGCGCGTCGGCCGCCCTTCTGCTACGCGTGTCTGAAAGGGGTTCGAGATGTTCGATGCATTCGCGCGGACCGATCCCGATCTGCAGGGCTGGCTGGAGGCCCGTCGGCGGGTGGCATTGAACCTGGCCCGGGCGGCCAGTCAGAGCGACCTGGATCTTCACGGCCCAGTCGAGGTCGCCGAGCGGCTCTACGAACGTTTTCACGTGCCGCTGCCGCAGTTGGACTTCGCCCGCAAGGACCAGTCCATCCAACAGTCCGGCCTGGCCCGCCCCGGGCAGCTGGGCGTGGAGATCCTCATCCCGTTCCAGGGCCTGGAGGAGACCCTCCGCCACCGCCCCGCCCGCTACCGCGACTGGACGCCACCCCGCATCCGCCTGACGCACGCCGCCGGGCAGACGATGGCCGTGCTGAGCTACCGCTTCGCCCTCGCCACCGCCACCGCCGGCGAGATCCGCACCACCGTCGCCGCCGACCTCGACGGCCTGGCCTGCCACCTGCAGGCCGCCCGCGAGCAGATCGACCCGTTCAACCGCATCCTCGAGGACGCCATCCCCGAGACCCTCTTCAGCCGACAGACCGCCACCGACCAGCTCGCCCGCCTGAAGGAAGAGCTGCGCGACCTGTAGAGGACGCAGCCCCGTAGGGCACGTGGGTTCTCGCCGAAGCGTCAGCGGAGGCGAGGTTCCGCGTGCCACGGGGGCGGACCGGGCTTCGGATCGCTCTGCGCCCCCGCGGCACGCAGAACCGCTCCGCTGCGCTACGCGAACCTTCGTGCCCCACGGCCCACGCACCGGGGTGGGAGTTCGACAAGACCCCGGGCAAGCCCGGGGCTATATACTGCAGAAGCTCCTGGAATCTCTGTGGTTTGTCCTCTGTGTCCTCTGTGTCCTCGGTGGCCCATCTTCGTCTCCAGACCGGGCGCGGCGCCCTACGCGAACAGCCCGCCCCTGGGGGCGCCGACGTAGCCGTTGTCGAGGAAGAACTGGATGGCCTCGGCCGTCGAGTGGAACACGCGGGTGGCCGTCTCGGTGATGAAGGGCGAGGGCTGGGCCTCGGGCAGCCAGACGACGAAGACGTCCTTGGTGGCCTCGTGGGCGTGCTGCAGCTCGCGCTCGACGCCGCTGGACAGGGCCGGGCCGCCGCCGACGCGCTCGGGGATCAGCGAGAGGATCATGTCGGCCTGGTCGATGAGCTTGAAGTCGCGGGCGTAGATCTGCCCGTCGATGTCGCCGATGATGCTGCCCAGCTCGGCCGCGTCCACCGTCAGCGGCTGGCCCTTCACGTTCAGCGTGACGGTCCGATGGCCCTGCTGCAGGGCGTCCAGGGCCAGCTCGCAGAGGTGCTTCTCCTCCAGGTCGCCGGGGTCGAAGCAGGTAAAGTAGTTCTTCATCTGCCGGCGGAAGTTCTCGATCACCGCCAGCGTCTCGGGCACGTTGGCCACGTGCGACATGGGGAAGCTCAGGTACACCTTGCGCATCTCGGGCCGATAGAGCAGCCGAAAGAGGGCCTCGGCCGTCGAGTCGTCGAAGCCGCGGGCCTGGATGAAGAAGCACCCGTGCCCGCCGACGACCTGGCTGAGCAGCTCGGTGGCCATCAGCTCCTCCTCGCGCCAGACCATGAGGTCCTTGAGCGTGTGGTCGCGGTGGCCGTCGGCGATCAGGCGGGCGTGGATGGTGTCGATGCTGTCGACGAGGCAGACGTAGGCGTCGGCGGCCAGCGCCTGCAGGTGGTCGTGGTCGAGGGCGTGGAACAGCCCGTGCCGCCAGCGGAACGTCGCGTGGGTGTTGACCAGGAGGTTGGGCTGGCGGGGCGCCTCGGCGAGGATGTCCTTGAAGACGGCCCGGCGCAGGCTGCTCAGGCGGCTGAGCGGCAGGTCGAGGATCCGCCCGGCCGCCACGTCGGGCGCCTCGGCGTACATCCGCTGCCCGACGTGGTACACCGCCGTCGGGAAGCCCGCCTCGCCGGCCCGCTCGGCCACCTGCTCGAGGAAAGGCCCCTTGTCCAAGCCGACCTGCCCAGTCACAATCGCTCGCATGCATACCTCCTGAGCTCCGCATTGTCGGCGATGCCGGCCAGTGAATCAATCCCCCGCAAGGCGGTCTGACTTTGCAGGCCGGCTCGAGCGTAGCGAGGCCCGGCAGCGGACGAGGTGCGAGCCGTACCGCCCCGGAATCGCACCCCGGCGGCCAAAAAGGTTTCACTCCCTGGCCCCAACGGCCGATAATGTGCAACACTCAGGACACCGCTATGCGCTCAGACGCCGCACAACCCGATCGGCCGGCCGAGCCGGACTCGGCCCCGTCCAGCCAGGACGCCGCCAGCCTCGACGCCATGATGGCCGAGCTCGCTGGCGACCAGATCGACCGCATCCTGGCCGAGCAGGAGGCCCGGCTGATCGGCGAGCTGCCCCAGAGCCCCACCGTGCCGGCCGCCGGCGAGGACGCAGACGCCGAGGACTCCTGCGAGCCCCTCTTGGACGACGAGGCCACGACCGAGGCCGCCGCCGCGGCCCCACGCCCGGGCCCCTCGCCCGATGACGACCTGATGGCCGAGCTGGCCGATGACGACGTCGAGGCCCTGCTCTCGGCCGCCCGGGGCGACAGGCCGGCCACCGAGGACGCCGATGAGGCCCGCGCCGACGAGGAGGCCTCCCCCCCCGCCGAGCCGTCGGCCGACAGCGAGTCGCTCGACGCCGCCCTGACCGACAGCGACCTCCAGGCCCTGCTGGCGGCCGCCTCGCGACAGGCCAACCCGCCGCCCGAGATCGCCAGCCAGGCCAGCCCCCTGTCCGACCCGCCCGCCGCCGCCGCCCAGGCCGACCAGGCGGATACCATCACCGACGAGGAGCTGCAGGCCCTCTTCCTCCAGGCCGCCCGCGAGGCCCCGCCGGCCAACGAACCCGCCGAACCCTCGGCCCCCGCGGGCCGGGCCCCCGATGAGCCCCAAGACGCCTCGGACGCCGGGGCCGTCACCGACGAGCAGCTCCAGGCGCTCTTCGCCCAGGCGGCGCCGGCGCCAACCCAGCCCGCACCGTCGCAGGACACCCCCTGGATCGGCGGCAACGACCAGGCCCGACGCCGCGACGAGCCGCCCCTGTCGGAGGAGGACCTCGAGGCTGAGCTGGCCGCCCAACAGGCCGACCACCCCGACCCCCACGCCGACGACGGCGACTACCCCCCGCTGGACCCCGCCGAACTCCAGGCGATGATCGCCCAGGCCCGCTCCGCCACGCCGGATGGCAACGCCCCATCGGCCCCCGCCGACGAGGCCCCGGTGATGACGCTCGAAGAGCTCGACGACCTGCTGGCCAAACAGGGCGCCCCGCCAACCGAGGACGAGCCCGAAGCCGCCCCCCAGCCCCCCCCACCGGCGACGCCCGTACCGGCGACGCCTGCACCCGAGCCCCAGCCCGCACCGGCCGCCGCGGCCAACCCGGCGGCGCCGCCCTGGCAGGCCCCCCGCCCGGCCCCCCAGGCCCGGCCTGCGGCCGTGCCGGTTGGCGGCGTCGAGGATGATGAGGACGAGCCCTCCGAACAGCCCGAGCCCCTGCCCTCCGCCCTGCGCACACTGCAGATGACGCTCCAGGTCGTCAACCGCCCCTTCGACGACCTGCCCCCCCGCCTCCGCAGCACCGCCGGCCTGGTCGGCCTGATCCTCCTGCTGCCCGCCCTGACCCTGCTGATCCTCTCGTTCTTCCTGTAACCCCACGCCCCACGTGCCGGGGGCGCCCGTGATCCTTTCGGCCCAAGCCCACGGATTGCCATCCGTGGGCATCGGGACGGGCCGACCCCAACACGGCCCAACGCACCCACACGCCCAACGGGCCAACGGCCCAAGTCTTGTAGGCCTCACCTTTACCCACATCTTCTTCCCGCGTGGAGCACGCGACGCGGCCCACAGGCAGAGCCTGTGTGGCCTCCATGTCCAGTCGTGGCCCCAGAACAGAGAGCCGGGGGCTCTGCCCCAGACCCCGGGGATCAACAACCCCCAG
>JAWLCG010000018.1:26387-27086 GCA_041687295.1 Phycisphaerae bacterium
ATTAGTTGGCGAGGAGAAACCCTCCTGGGGCTCTGCCCCAGAGGCCGGGAATCATCAACCACCTGCAGAGCAGGTGGTTTGAGGAAGCCCCCCCCAAGGGGGGCGACCACGTTATGGAAGGCCCCGTTGGGGCCGTTGGGGGGACGCTACTCCAGGTCCAGCGTCCCCTGTTCAGATTCCAGACGCTCCTGGTCCGCGATGTACTGGCGAACCAACTGCTCATCCAGGCCCACCGTGCTCACACAGTACCCGCGGGCCCAAAACGACAATCCCGTCATCCGCCGCCTGTGCAGCAACTCCCGATGGATCCGCACGGCACTCTTGCCCTTGAGGAACCCGATCGTGAACGCCACGCTGAGCTTCGGCGGAACGCTCAGGCACATGTGCACGTGGTCCGGCCGGCAGTGGCCCTCCACCAGTTCCACGCCCTTCTGGCGGCACAACTCCCGCAGAATCTGCCCTACCTTTGCGCGCAACTTCCCGTACAATACGCGCTGTCGATACTTCGGCGCGATCACCACGTGATACTTGCAGTCCCACCGCGCGTGGGACAGGCTTTGCCACTCGTGCATAGGCTTCTCCTTCTGCCTGCCCCAACGGGCCTTCCAGAAGGAGAGCCTATCGCGCCACGCCGCACGAAGGAACGCTCCGAAGCTCTATGGGTCTCACCGCCAGAGGCGGTGGATTAAGCAACTAATT
>JAWLCG010000019.1:0-25073 GCA_041687295.1 Phycisphaerae bacterium
CGAGTCGCAGCGGCTCAAGGAACTCGTCGAGCTCATTCAGGCCAAGTACGGCCAGCGGTTCCTGTAGGTTCCACGGGAGCGACCATGGCGCGGTGGCTGGGCATCGATCACGGAACGCGGCGGATCGGCGTGGCCGTGGGCGACGAACAGCCGCCCATCGCCTCGCCGCTGGAGGTCATCCCCGTGGCCCCGGGCGTGGACGTCTTCGCCAAGATCGTCCACCTCGCCCGCGAGTACGACGCCGCCGGGGCCGTCGTCGGCTGGCCGCTGAACATGGACGACACCGAGGGCCCCCAGGGCCAACTGGCCCGCCAGTTCGCCCGCGACCTCGCCCACGCCTCCGGCCTGGACGTTCGGCTCTACGACGAACGCCTCAGCAGCCATGCCGCCGACGGCCGACTCGCCGGCGCCTACACCCGCAAGCAGAAACGCGCCCGCCAGGACGCCGTCGCCGCCGCCACCATCCTCCAGGACTTCCTGACCACCGAGGGCCCCCGCCACGCGCCCCGGCCCGAGCAGGCCGTCCCCCCCGCCGGGCCCGCCGACGACAATCGCCGATGAAACCTTGCATGCCACCACCCCGGTGATATAGTCCGACCAGCCAAGGGCACCGCCCCCACCGAAAGGAGAACCATGGCCGACACGATCCGCGTCACCGTGTGGAACGAGTTCGTGCACGAGAAGAAGCACGAGGCCGTCCAGAAGGTCTACCCCAACGGCATCCACAACGTCATCGCCGAGTCGCTCCAGAAGCAGCCCGGCCTGGAGGTCCGCACCGCCACCCTTGACCAGCCCGAGCACGGTCTGACCGACGAGGTGCTTCAGGCCACCGATGTCATGGTCTGGTGGGGCCACATGGCCCACGACCAGGTCAGCGACGCCGTCGCCCAGAAGGTCCAGAAACGCGTCCTCGAGGGCATGGGCTTCATCGCGCTGCACAGCGGCCACTACTCCAAGCCCTTCCGCCTGCTGATGGGCACCGCCTGCACCGTCAACTGGCGCGAAGTCGCCGAGCGCGAGATCCTCTGGGTCTGCCACCCCGGCCATCCGATCGCCGAGGGCATCGATCCGTGCCTGGTGCTCGAGCACACCGAGATGTACGGCGAACCGTTCGGCATCCCCGTGCCCGACGAGCAGGTCTTCATCTCCAGCTTCGCCGGCGGCGAGGTCTTCCGCAGCGGCAACGTCTGGCACCGCGGCGCGGGCAAGGTGTTCTACTTCCGCCCCGGCCATGAGACCTACCCGATCTTCTACAATGAGTCCGTGATGCGCGTGATCGCCAACGGCGTGCGCTACGTCCGCCCGACCCACCCGCCGATCAAGGACGCCATGCCCAACCGCAAGATGGGCTGGTGGGAGGAGCAGGCCAGCCGCTAGCCCCTCCCCGAACCCTCGCCGCCACAGCCAGCGTAGCCACCGGGCCGGGCGCCACACTTCGCGCCGGCCCGGTTGCATTACACTGCCCCGTTGGCGCCGAGGCTTTGTCAGCAAAAGTGTTAGCAAAACGCCCCCTGAAACGCTAAAACCCAATGCAGGGCCCTTAGCTCAGCGGTTAGAGCAGGGGACTCATAATCCCTTGGTCGCTGGTTCGAATCCAGCAGGGCCCAGTCCCGAGCGTTCCCCGAAACGCGATGCGCGCCCGCAGGGCCGGCCACCGCGCCGGCCAGCTCGCGGAGGTAGAGTTCCTGCCGCTAGAGAACGAACGGGTCGGTGAAGAAGTCGCGCCGCTTCTCCCAGCCCTGGCGGAAGCCCTGCCCGGTGAGCCAGCCGCAGAAGGCCGTCACCAGCACGTCCAGCCCCCGCTCGGCCGCCAGGTCCATCAGCGTGCCCAGCCGCCGCAGGTGCGCCGGGCTGACCCAGTTGGGGTCCGGGTGGAACCACGGCCAGATCGTCATCACGCGGATGTGGTCGGCGCCCAGGGCGGCCACGGCGTCGAGGTCCTCGGCGATCTCGCCGGGCTCGAAGTCGTTCCAGCAGTAGTACCACCGCTTCGACGGCACGTAGTTGACACCGAACCGGAATTGATCGATCCCTCGCCTACAGAAACTCCCTTACCTGAGGGCTGAGCCAATGGCCTTCCATGGACACTCGATGACGCAGGGCTCGGCCACGACGGGGCGGTACTTCTTGATCGGGTCGTGCTGGCGGAGCGCCTCGGCCAGAGCCTCAGGCGTGATCGGCTCTGATACCGGCGCATCCAAGGGTGAGCCAAGGTACCCGAAGCCGCTCTTGGCCACCAGCGCATACCGTTTCGCCCAGTCGCACCGCTTTGGATCCGTCCGGAGGAAGGCGTAGCGGTGGCCTTCGCAGGTCAGCTCGACGCGCTGGGCCGTGAAGGCCTGTGTGGGACATGCCGTCACGCACCGCTCGTCACACTGTCGGCAGAGGTCCATCTCCGCCCAGGGGCTCAGCAGCGGCGACCCCGTCAGCGGGGCGTCGGTGACGATGGCCAGGCACCGCTGTCGCAGGCCGAACTGCGGCGTGGCCAGATGCCCGCTGGTCGTCAGCCAGCCCACCCCGGCCGCGACGGCGGCGAATCGATTGCTGAACTGGTCGGGCAGCATTCCGCGCGGACTGGCCATCACCGAGGCCGTGCCGGTCAGGTCGGAGGTCATCACGCCGGCATAGCCGAGGTCTGCCAATCGCTGCGTGAGCCGATACCCGATGACCGTGTTCAGCCACGTGGTGGCGTAGCTCTGGAAGCAGTAGGGTCCGACGGCCTCCGCCGGCGGCTGGGTCGCCCAGTGCAGGACCTCACGGTGCATCCGCAGGCCGAACACCAGGACCGACTTCGCCCCTTCCAGCCAATCGCCGGGCCTACGAACCGTGCGTCTGCGCTCCGTGATCTCCGGCTTCCACCGCGTGAACCGGATCGACCGGTCGACCGAGTCCAGCACCGTTTCGCCGTCGAAGTGATCGGCCAGCTGATCGGCCAACTCCTCCATCCTGTCGGCAGAGGCGACGCCGACGAGATCGGCCCCCAGCGAACGCGCCAGCGCGGCCAGGTCGCTCGTCAGGTCGGCCCGGGCATTGCCGGCGTCGAGACGGGCCGTGGTGTCGCGCCGGCGGCGCTGAGGCGGGATGGCCAGCCGGGTGATGACAGTGTTGGCGAACACGGTGTCGGTCCCCAGGCCCAGCCGTTCAAGGATGGCCCCCGTCGGGTTCACCTCCGGCTGGCAGCGGGGCGGACAGCCCCGAACCGTCATCACCGAGCGGGCCGAGAGGTCCTCCAGGCCGCGGGTCAGGTCGTAGCACAGCGAGTCCACCTGGTAGGCCGCGCCGAAGGCGAAGTGCCTGTCGTCCCGGCCAGTCGGCCGGCGGACCAGCACGGTCACCGCGATGCGGGCGCCGGGCAGGAACCGCTCCAGGTCCACCCCCGCCTCGCGCAGCGATTCGGCGTCCGAGACGATCACCTCGTCCGCCCCTGCCGTGCAGGGCCGGGCCAGCAGGCGGTCAAGGGCCGCCCGCGACAGGGCCGGCCGATTCGGCACCGGCGGGTAGGCCCGCACCGGCGCCTTGGAGTAGTCCGGCTCGAACGTCCGCAGCGGCTTGGGCAGGCAGTACTTGAGGCACTGGCCCATCTCACCGCCCCGGATGCCGTGGGCGGCGACGGTGTCGAGGATCACCTTCTCGTCGACCACGTCGGGGATCGGCAGGTCCAGGTCCAGGTCGAAGTGCTCGCCCCAGGCGCACCGCCAGAGGTTCTTGTTGGGGAAGCGGTACTCGTAAGGCCCGATCCGCAGCACCTTCTCGCCGTCGATTTCCTTGCTGAGCGCCTCGGCCGGGCAGTGCTTGCGGCAGAGCATGCATCCGTCGCACACCGTGCCGGGAAGGATGAGCGGGTCGGGCTCGATCTCGGCATCCGTGATGACGGTGATGAAGCGGTTGCGGGCGCCGTACTCCGGCGTCAGGGCCAATCCGCTGAAGCCGATCTCGGCCAGCCCGGCCACCACGGCCATGTAGATGTGGCTCACGTCGGGCGCGAAGACGGCCTTGAGGTCCTTGTACTGGTTGTAGCGCCAGATGTTGCTCGAAGCGATGGGCATGGCGCCCCACCCGGCCTGCTCGATGACCGTCGCCAGGCGATAGGCCATCTCGTCCAGACGGGAGTTCATGAGGTACTGCACCGAGTAGGGGCCGATCTCCTGGCTGTGCCGCTCGCCGCCCAGTTCGATGCAGGCATCCGGGTGATGGATGGCCAGGACGATGATCGTCTTGGCTGAGGGCATCAGGCCCTGCGGACTCATCATCAGCGGGGCATGCTCGCACCGGCCGATGTCGCCGAAGCCGACCAGGTCGGCACCCAGGTCGTAGGCGGCCTGCTTGATGCGTTCCTTCAGTGACATGGCCCAAACTCCTATGTTCCGGCGGACCCGAGTTCCGCCAAGGTCTGGCCGACGCGGTCCGCCGTCTCACGGAGCCGTGCCAGCAGTTCAGTTTGACGACTCCCATCGCAACGATACCGCGGCGCGTACACGCCCACGGCGGCCGGCACCTCCGGGGGCGAGCCCGTCACCGGGCAGGCCAGGGCGACCAGCTCGTCGTCGGCACTGACTATGGTGCAGGCCCCCGCCTCCCGCAGGGCCGCCAGGGCCTCGTGCAGATCCTCAGCCGAGCGGATGCCTTCCCAGTCGCCCCCCGGCCAGCCGTTGTGCTGGAGGATCTGCGCCAGCTGGTCCGGCCCGGCCAGGGCGGCCAGCATTCGGCCTGTGGGTTTGGCGAAGAAGCCACTCTCCTCGACGCGGGCCTGTGAGACCGTCACCGCGCGGGCTACGTCTATCCGGGCCCCTTCGAGGCGCGGTTGCTCAGCGTTCAATCCCTGTCTCCGTTGTTCCTGTTGCCCGTGACATCGTCCCCGGGCTCAGCCGAAATGCCAGGACGGTCCGATCATCGGTCTGCTCCGCACCGGCCGCGAAACGGTCGATGCCCTGCAGGATCGCGGCGATCAGGGCGTCCAGCGGCTCGGTCCGATGATCGTTCAGATGCTGCACGAGCCGCTCTCGACCGAAGAGTTCGCCGGTGGGGCTGCGGGCCTCGGTCAGCCCGTCCGTGGCCAGGAGAACCGCATCGCCCGTCTCCAACGAGATGCCGGTCTCGTTGATCTCGATGCCCTCTTCGATCCCCAGCAGCATGGAGCCCCTCTCGGCAAGGCCCCGCACCGGTTCCTCCGGGTCGGCCGGCAGGATAAACGGCTCAGGGGCGTGTCCGGCATTGACGAACTCCAGGCGGTGCCGTCGGTCGTCGTAGATGCAGGCGACGAGCACGACGAAGCTGCCCGCCGGCGTGAAGCGACACAGGTCCCGATTGACGCAACGCACGAACTCGCTGATCGACCACCCCATCCCGATCCAGGCCTGGAACGCCATCTTGACAATGACCGTGATCAACGCCGCCGACATGCCGTGGCCGCTGACGTCGGCGAAGACGATGGCGACCCGGTCCTCATCCAGCGCGGCTGCATCGAAGTAATCCCCGCCCACCTCGGTCTCAGGGTCGAAGTGCGTGGCCCAGTCAATGCGGCCGGGGAGGGGCATCTGCTCCTGACTCGGCAGGAGCTGCTGCTGAACCGTCCGGGCGAGGTCGAGATCCTGGCGGACTCTTCGGGCGTACCGGGTCACCTTGCCATGGGCCTGGGCGAGCCGGTACGCGCTTTCCTCGTTGTCGTACTCGATGCTCCCCATCCCGCGCATGAACCCGTACACGGCGGCGAAGAGGATCACGGCCTCCACCGCCGTGGCCGCCACCAGGAACGTTACGCTGCCGGACAACAGGAACCCGCCCAGGACGGCCCCCGTCAACGCCACCACCAGCAGACCATAGCGCGGGGCTGCATGGAACAAGGCCCGGTGGTCCGCGAAGCGATGATGTCTCCGCTCGAACCATCGCACGGCCAGGCTCAGGCGGGTGACGCAGTAGCTGTACTGCGCAATGAGCACGCCATCCTGAAAGCGAAGCTGCATGCAGTTGAGATGCAGACCCTCGTGGGAACGCATCAGATCGGGCACCCGGCCACCTGTTCGTCCATCCTGCCGCCGGTCCAGCTCTCGCCGATAGGCCATCAACAGCCGCACAACATCCTCAATCTGGTTGCTCTCCAGTCGCGTATCCAGCTGCAATCGGCGCACCCCACACTGGCGCAGGAACTCGCAGAGCATGCGGCAGTCGCAGAGTTCGGACACATCAGGCCCAGACGTCCCTGCCACCGTGATCTGCCCGTCCTCGCGCGGGGTCAGGACCAGAGATTCCTCCTGGATGTTGTCGGCGGCAGGAAAGACCTCCTCTTCCAGCCATTGTCCCAAGCGCCTCGCCTGCCTGCCCACCGTCGTGAAACGGCAGCGCAATCCAGCCAGCCCATACCGGAGGCGATGGCCCAGCGGGAGCCGGGCAGGCTGAGGTCCACTCTCACGCAGGTTGTCCCAGTTGTGCCGCATCGATGTCGTTCCCTTCCGATCGTTCGTCGCCTCCATCCAGAGACCCGCTTGAGCGGCCCGGCAGTGAACGGCGTCAGGGGCGTGCGGTTGAGACAATCGCCGCCGAGCCGATGTCGCCCGACCAGTGCGACCTCTTCCGGACGCTCCCGTTCCCAGAGCTGACGCGTATCAGTATAACCGGGCCAGCCAGTGGCCGGGCAGGCCGACCCGCAGGCCCGCGATGATCGCCCAGTTGATGGCGAAGGTCCGCAGCACGCCCACGCGCTGCCAGCGGCGGGCGGAGGTGATGACCGGGGCCTCGATGGCGGCCATGCGGCCCAGGCTCCGCAGGCGGCGGACGAAGTGCCAGTCCTCGGCGATGGGCAGGTCGGCGAAGCCGCCCAGCCGCTCGAAGACCGGCCGACGGACGAAGATGGCCTGGTCGCCCCAGGGCTCGTTGCGGTAGCGCGTCCGCCAGGTGACGAACCGCTCGGCCACGCGCATGAGGGGGTGGTTCAGGTCGGTCCGCCACAGGAAGCCCCCGCCGACGGCGCGGGTATCCAGCATCGTCTCGAAGACGCGGGCGGCGTAGTCGGGCGGCAGGCGTGTGTCGGCGTGCAGGAACAGCAGGATGTCGGCTTGCGCGAGTGCGGCCCCGGCGTTCTGCTGCCGCGCCCGGCCGGGAGGTGCGGCCACCACCCGCGCCCCGGCCCGCTCGGCCAGGCCGACCGTCCTGTCGGTGCTGCCACCGTCGGCGACGATGAGTTCTGCGCCCTCGCACCGGGCGGCGGCGAGGGTGGCCTCTATGTGGCCTTGCTCGTTGAGGGTCGGGATGACCACCGACAGCACCGGCCGGGGCTCCCCCGTCAGCGGCTCTGCCAGGGGCAGGTCCTGCGGCTCGTCCACGTCGGAGAGCGTCTCCAGACTGTGGACCGACAGGCCCTGGGCCTCGGCGAGGCGTAGGGTGTCGGTCAGCACGCGATCGGTGCTCCAGGGGATCCCGCTGAACAGGTCTGCTGGGCGGCGCAGGCCGATCAGCCAGTAGCCGCCGTCGGTCACCGGGCCCAGGACCACGTCGGTCGTGCGAAGGGCGTCCAGGGCCGTCTCCAGGTGGACGGCGGTGCAGCCCGGCACGTCGGTGCCGAACAGCACCACACGGCGGCAGCCCTGGGCGAAGGCTTGACGGATCGCCCCGCCCATGCGCCTGCCCAGGCCGCCCGTCACCTGCGGGCGGTAGCCCAGCCCCGGCCCCAGCCACGCCCGTAAGTCCCCGGCCGAGCCGCCGGAGTGGCGGAACTCGATGTCGGCGCATCGGCCGGCGGCGCAGGTGCGGGCCTGCTCGACGGCGTGGAGCGTCAGGCGGCGCTGCAGCTCGGCCGCCCCCAGGGGGCCCAGGGCGGGGATCAGCCGCGTCTTGGTCTGTCCCGGCCGGGGCCAGCGGCCGAAGACGATCAGCCGCTCGGCGGCCCCCTGGCGGCAGACGGGCGGTGCGAGGGCGTAGCGCCCGATGGTGCCCACGATCTTCGTGCCCGCGCCCACCACGCCGCGGAGCGTGCCGGAGATCTTCGACGTGCCGATCCGCCGGCGGTAGTCCACGTCCACCTCGCGGACCCGCAGGCCGGCCAGCAGGGCCTTGATCTGCATCTCGACCGTCCAGCCGTAGGTCGTGTCGCACATGGACAGCGCCTGCAGGCTCGGCCAGCGGATCGCCCTGAACGGGCCCATGTCGCGGTAGCGGCCGTTCCAGCCGATGCGCATCAGGTGGCAGGCCAGGGCGGTGCCGAACCGCTGGGGCCCCGTGAAGACCGGCTCGTCATGCACCGGGCAGCGCCGGCCCAGGACCATGTCGGCCTGATCGGCGAGGATGGGCCCGACCAGCCGGTCCATCTGCTCGGGGAAGTCGCTGTAGTCGCCGTCCAGGAAGACCACGATGTCGCACCAGCCGACGGCGGCCATCCCCCCCAGACAGGCCTGGCCGTAGCCGCGGCGATCCTCGCGCACCACGGTAGCCCCGGCTGCACGGGCGACGTCGGCCGTCGCGTCGGTCGAGCCGTTGTCCACCACGACCACGCGGTCCACCCAGCCCGGCACGTCGCCCAGCACGTGGCCGATGGACGCCTGCTCGTTCAGGGCCGGGATGATCACCTGGATGTGCTGGCCCTCAAGCATGCCCTGCCGCCCTCCTGCCCAATCGGTCCCTCAGGCCCCACTCCCACGCCAGCACGACCCACACCGGCAGGCGCACGGCCCAGGCCACGGCCCGCGACTCGCCCGGAAGATACACCAGCGGCAACAGCGCCGTCCACAGCAGCAGCCCCACGCGCCGCTGCGTCACCGCCGCCAGGGGCACCACTGGCAGGTAGTACCACGGCCACAGCACGGGGCTGCACAGCAGCATCAGCATCACCAGCAGCCCCGTCCGGTCCGGCAGATGCCCCCGCAGCCCCCCGCCCGCGGCCAGGGCGACGGCGGCCACCGCCAACCCCCCCATCAGGATCGCCCGGCCAATCACCCGCCGGTCGGTCTGCAACGCCAGCAGACGCTGCAGCCGGCCCGCAGCGAGGTCGAACAGCTCGTACGCCCAACCGTTGGCCTCCCACGTCCGCGCGTACAGGGCCGTTCCGCTGGTCGCCTGGGCCTGCAGGGCCGGGGCGAACAGAGCCGCCGTCATCAAGGCCAGCAACGCGAAGACCCCCAGCCCCGCCATCAGCCGCCGGGGTTGGCTGCGGAACCACCCCACCAGGAATGGCACCAGCAGCACCGGCCAGAGCTTCACGGCCACGGCCCCGGCCAGCACGCCCCCGGGCAGTGCTGAGCGGTTCGCCAGCAGGGCCCAGACGAACGCCGCCACCCCCGCGGCCACCTCCAGGTCCACGTGGCCCCCGGAGTACGCCTCCACGACCAGCAGCGGGTTCCAGGCGTAGATGGCCACGTGCGTCCAGGGCCGACCCAGCCGGGCCGGCACGCGCACGGCGGCGGCCATGTAGACCCCGCCGGCCGCCATGCTCAGCGCCAAGGGCACCGGCAGGTCGAGGACCTCTGCCGCGGCCAGCCTGCCCCCCAGCACCCGGCCCAGCACGACCAGCGCCAGCAGCGTCAGCCCCAGCAGCACCCACGCCACCCGCCACCGGTCCGCGCGCAGCGACTCACGGGGCCGCGGAGTCGCCTGGAGCGAAGGTCCCGTCATCGCCGCCACGCCATCAGTCGCCCCATGATGTGCTTCACCCGCGGCGTCAGGCGGGTACGGCTGTACTGATCGCCCGCGCTCTTGATCGCCTCGGCCAGCGTGGGGTACGGGTGGATCACGCTGCCCAGCGTGCCCAGCCCGACGCCGCCCTTCATCGCCACCGCCACCTCGTTGATCAACTCGCTCGCGTGCGGCCCGACGATGGTGGCCCCGAGGATGCGGTCGGTGCCCTGCTTCACGTGGACCTTCACGAAACCGGCCGGGTCGCCCTCAGTCATCGCCCGATCGTTGTCGGCCAGCCGCACGGTGTAGGTGTCCACCGCGAGGCCCCGCTCGCGGGCCTGATGGGCGTAGAGGCCCACGTGGGCGATCTCCGGGTCGGTGTAGGTGCACCAGGGGACGGTCAGGGCGGTGTGCTTCGAGCGGCCCCAGAACAGCGCGTTGCGGACCACCAGCCGGGCCGTGGCGTCGGCCATGTGGGTGAACTTGTACTTGAGGCACACGTCGCCGGCCGCGTAGACGCGGGGGTTGCTCGTGCGGAGGCGGTCATCCACCTGGACGCCCTTCTTCTCATCGTACGCCACGCCGGCCGCCTCCAGGCCCAGGTCCTGCACATTCGGAGCCCGGCCGGCTCCGACGAGGATCTCGTCCACCTCGATCGTCCGCGCCTCGCCGCCGATCTCCAGAACGATCCGCTTGCCGGCCTCCGTCCTCTCCACACGCTTCGCCTGGGCCTGGGTCAACACTTCGAGTCCCTCGTTGTGGAAGACCCTGGCGAGGATCTCGGCCGCATCGGCGTCCTCCTTCTTGAGGATGTGTTCGTTGCGCTCGATGATCGTGACGTGCGACCCAAGCCGGGCGAAGGCCTGCGCCAGCTCGCAGCCCAGCGGGCCGCCGCCCAGCACGGCCAGGCGGCTGGGCCGCCCGGTGAGGCCGAAGACCGTCTCGTTGGTCAGGAAGCCCGCCTCGACGAGCCCCTCGATGGGCGGCTTGACCGCCCGGGCCCCCGTGGCGATGCAGGCCCGGGCGAAGCGGAGTGTCTGCCCTGCCACCTCCAGGGCGTCAGGGCCGGTGAAGCGGGCCTGGCCGAGGAAGACGTCCACGCCCATGTTCCGCAGCCGCTCGGCCGCGTCGTGGTGGCTGATCTGCCCCCGCACGCGGCGGACCCGCTCCATGACGGCCGGGAAGTCGGCCTCGCCCGGGGCGGGCTCGATGCCGTAGCGGTCGGCGCGGCGCATCTCCGCGGCCAGGCGCGACGAGGCGATGAGCGTCTTGCTGGGCACGCAGCCGACGTTGAGGCAGTCGCCGCCCAGCAGGTACCGCTCGACCAGCGCCACCCTCGCCCCCACCTGGGCCGCGCCCGACGCTACCACCAGGCCCGCCGTGCCGGCCCCGACGACGACCAGGTTGTAGCTTTCGGCGGGCGTGGGGTTGGTCCAGTCCGCCGGGTGAGTGTTGGCCAGCAGCGTGCGGTTGTGCTCGTCCATCGGGCCCAGTTCCTGCCACTCGGACATGATCTACCCCTTCGCGTCTTGCGACTCATCGTTCCCGTCCGCCTAGGTCGCCTTGGGAGCCGCCTCGCGCAGGGCTTTGCGGGCGATCCGCGTCACCACCACCACGACGATGAACGTCGCGGCCATGCCGCCCCAGAAGAAGGCCCGCTCGACCCAGCCGTCCCCGGTCTCGCCGGCTGCCACCTCCGTCAGCGAGCGCAGACCCGAGCCGATGTACACGTACGCCAGCGTGCCCGGCAGCATGCCGATCCACGAGGCCAGGGCGTACTTCCAGAACGCCACGCGCGTCAGGCCGTAAGCGTAGTTCTGCAGGTTGAACGGGAAGATCGGGCTCAGCCGCGTCAGCAGGACGATCCTGAAGCCCTGCTCACCGACCGCCCGGTCGATGGCGTGGAACCGCGGCCGGTCGGCCACCTTGTCTTCGACCCACCCCCGCGCGAAGGTCCGCCCCACCAGAAAGGCCGCGCACGCCCCCAGCGTACTGCCGATCGAGACGGTGATCAGGCCGATCCACAGGCCGAACAGGGACCCCGCCCCGATCGTGATGATACCGCCCGGCAGCAGCAGCACGCAGGCCAGCACGTAGAACGCCGCCACCACCAGCGGGCCCCACCAGCCCAGCCCCTGGGTCCAGGCCAGCACGGCCAGCATGTAGTCCTTCAACGGCAGCAGGAACAACGCCGCCACCACGGCGGCCGCCACCACGGCCGCCAGCAGCCACTTCCACCACGGGCCATGTTTCGCGGATGCATCAGCCGCTTTGCTGGGGTGTTGCTTCACGGTCCATCTCCGCCAGCAGTTCTGTCAGGATCTCGGCCGAGCCCCGCACGAAGACGGGGCATCCCCGGGTGAACAGCTTCTCGTCCATCGCCCGCTGCAGGCCATCAGCCGTCGAGATGTCACAGGCGAGCAGGTCACGGCAGTTCCGCGTGCCGAAGCGATCCTCGAACCGCCGCAGGAACTCGCGGCCCCACACGACGCCGTCCTCCTGGAGGGCCTGGGGATCCTCGCCGTCCAGCCGCAGGCCCAGCACCATCAGGCCGCCAGTGACCGCACCGCAGACGCCGCCGGTGTTGGCCAGGCCCCCGCCGAGGGGAGCCGCCATTCGCAGCGCCGCCCTTCGGACCAGGGCATCGCCGGTGAAGCTGGCGAGGATCGCCTGGGTGCAGTTCATGCCGTCCAGAAAGGCCCTCACAGCCGCCTTCGTCGTGTTGCCGGGTTCCTCCATTCCGCGGTCTCCTGTCGTTACCATTGCGTTGGGTCGGCTACGCCCGCCGGCACAGTTCCAGCAGGTGAAAGCCCCGCGCCTCGATCCGCACGCCGACCACGGCCAGGTCCCGGCCGGCGGCCTCGCGCCAGTCGCTCCACTGAACCTTCTCGCTGGCCCAGTGGCGGTAGCGGTACGTCCGGTCGTCCTCCAGCAGGCCGCCCAGCAGCACCGGACCGGTGGCGGCCTCGTCGCGGCAACTGCCGATGGCGACCAGCAGCCGGTCGTCCTGCCGCAGGGCCAGCGGGTGCATGCCCGAGGCGTCGACACGGACGGCCTCGGTGAGCTCCTCGGCGAAGACGTCCCGCGGGGAATCCGTCGTCACCTCGCGGTCGGCCCAGACGTGCAGCCGGCCCTGCATGCGGGTGGTGAAGTGGCTGATGCGCCCGCCGTGGTAGCGGACGTGACGGACGCTGGCCCACTTCCAGTTGCCCAGAAGCGCCCGTTGCCCAGGCTGGACCCGCTGCCCAGCTCGGTGTCGGGGACCTCGTAACGGGGCAGCTGACCCGCCCCGCCCAGCACATGAACCAGGGCATCCATCGTCATCCGCCCCCGCTGAACTGCTCGTTGAGCGACCAGTCGTAGTCGAGGTACTCGATCCGGTAGTCGCCCGTGCGGAGGTACTCTGCCTGCTCCGGCGGCAGGTATCCGCTGACGAAGTTCAGCGAGGTCCGCTCCTTGTCGCTGTGGCCGGCGAAGCCTTCCTGCGGCGCGTAGGTCGGGATAAAGTCCTCGCCGAACCACTGGAAGATGCTGGACAGGTAGACCACGCCGCGCTCGCGATCGATGCGGAACTGCCGCGGATTGCCCAGGAACCGCCGGGTCTGGTCGTCGAGCTGTTCATCCAGCCGCTCGCCGGTGAACGGCTCGGGCCGCAGCGGCGGGCAGCCCATGGCCGCGCAGCCCAAGGCCACGTGGATCCGCGGCTCGTTGAACTGCGGCCGGAGGATCTCGTGCTCGATCTCGTTGAGCGTCACTCGCCGGTCCATCACCAGGAACTCCAGCCGATCCCACACCCCAGGGATCTGCCGGATGCTGTCGTCCGGGTAGGCGATCCCTGAGATCAGCCCCGGCTTGATCGGGTAGTGGTCGATAATCGCCTTGAGCGTCAGGGCATTGTAGGCGTTGGTCCACAGGGCGACCTTCGCCGGCCAGCTCATCACCGCTGCCGCCGCCGGCTGAACCATCAGCGCGCCGATCGTGAAGGCCACGACCGTGATGACAGAATTGGCGAGGAGGCGGCGAGAAAAAGGGCGGGTTCGCTTACGCAGGGGAAACGCCCGTTCCAGCGCGAACAGGGCCACGAAGAGCGCTGCGAGCACCCCCGCCGAAACGTATCCGGACTGGATCAGCCATTCGTACACCGTGGCCATGAACATGCCTTTCCTGCCTGCGAGGCGGTCAGGCACTGGAGATGATCACTCCTGCACAGGACGACCCATGCCCGGCCGTGCAGCCGAGGCAGTGGGGTCCCGTCACGATTCGTCGCCCCCGCAGCGCCGCCGGGTCGAACCGGCCGATGTGGTCGGGGGCCCCGGGGTCCACCGGCAAGCGCAGGGCCAGGTTGAAGTCGCAGTCGTACAGCGTGCCGTCCCAGCCCACGCTGACCTGGTGGCGACACATCAGCCCTGGAACGGTGGCCGGGTTGAACGACTCCGACAGAAGCTGCCGGTAGCCCTCGGCCCGGTCATCCTGGAGCAGCTGTTGCTCGAACCGCCCCAGCGGCATGTTCGTGATCGTCAGCAGCCGGGTGAACTCGATGCCGTACCGCACCCGCAGCTCGCGGCGGTAGTCTTGCTCCAGGGCCGCCTGCTCGGGCGGCAGGCTCGGCCCGGCCGGGTTGTACACCAGCTCCAGCGGCAGGCCTTCGGCGACGCCGTAGCCGACCGCGTTGAGCCGCCGGATCGCCTCAATGCTCTGCCGGTGGACGTCCGGGCCCCGCTGGGCGTCGACGTTCTGCTCCAGGTAGCACGGCAGCGAAGCGACCAGCCGCACGGCGTGGTCGCGGAAGAACTGCGGCGTGTCCTCCTGGCCACGCTCCAGCAGCACCGTGAGATTCGTCCGCACCTGCACCTCCAGGCCGGCCTGTCGAAGGTCCTCGATGAACGCCCGCAGGTGCGGGTGCAGTTCGGGAGCCCCGCCGGTGATGTCCACGCGCGACGCCCCGGCCGCCAGGGCCGCTTCGCGCACGGCGATCATCGTGGGCCAATCCATGCTCTCCGGCCGCTGCGGTGAGCACTCCAGGTGGCAGTGGAGGCAGCTCTGGTTGCACCGCAGGCCGACGTTGACCTGCACGGTGACGATGTCCTCGCCCCGCAGCCCCTCGGGCGTTACAGAGGCCAGCCTGTCGTCAAGCTCCGTCATACCCATCTCCCTCTTTGCGGTCATTCTTCCGGGGCGGCTGCCTGCCGGGCGGCCCCCAGCAGCGCACCGGGGCTCAGCCGCTGCTTGTAGTCGGCGTCCCAGTGGGCGAAGCGGATCACGCCGTCGGTGTCCACGATGTACACCGCCGGCACCGGCAGCAGGTGATGGCTGAACCCGGAGGCCCCCTCCAGGTCGATGCCGTAGCCGCGGTAGGTCTCCCGCGTCGCGGCGTCGACCGTAAAGGCCAGCCGAAACGCCCGGGCCAGTTCCATCGGGCTGTCGGACAGGAGCTGGTACGCCAGCCCCTGCTTGTCCAGCGTCGATTGCAACTCCTCGGGCCGATCCGGGCTGATGGCCAGCACCTGGTAGCCCATCGCCACCAGCTGCGGCTCGACCGTGGCGATCTGCCCCAGATGGGTGCTGCAGTACGGGCACCAGCCGCCGCGGTAGAAGATCAGCACAGTGGGCTTGGCCGCGTACAGATCCGCCAGGTCCACGGCCTGCCCGTCCGGGCGGCGCAACGTCGCCGTCGGGGCCCAGTCGCCCACCCCCAGCGGCTTGACGCCGGCCGCCGTGGCCGGTGGTGGCGGGGCCGGCGGGGCCTCATCTCGCAGGGAGTCAGCCGGCTGGGTCGCGGGCGGATCACCCCCGGGGGCCTCCTCCGCACCGCAGCCGGTCACCATCGCCATGGCCGCTAGTGCCGCCGCTATGATCAATGCCAATTGCATGGCCTACGCTCCTTCCTTCAGTATGCCGTCGCTACGATCCCCGGCCAGATCGCGAGGGATCGCCCCCCGCAGACCCAGCGTCTGCCGCAACGCCTCCAGACAGGTTCGCAGCGGGACCTCGCTCTTGCGGAGGCGCGAAAGCATGATGCCGCCCTCGATCGTGCAGACCACCTGCAGGGCCAGGTCGGCGGCCTTCAGGTCCCCACGCACCTGGCCGGACTCCTGGGCCTCGGCGATGACCGCGCGGGTCATCTCGATCCACTCGGCGAACACTGCCCGGACGATCCGCACGTACCGGGCGTCGCCACCGGCGTCGGCCATCTCCAGGGCGGTGTTGCCCCACAGGCACCCGCCGACGAAGCCCGTCGCCCGGTGCGCCCGCAGGGCCGCCTGGAAGAACCGCTCCAGCCGCTCGCCGGGCGTGTCGCCCGTCAGCGCCTCCCGCAGGAAGGCCAGGAACCCCCGGCGGGCCCGCTCCAGCACGGCCAGACCCAAGTCCTCCTTGCCGGGGAAGTGGAAGTACAGCGTGCCGCGGTTGACACCCGCACGCTCCTGCAGCTCCTGCATGCTGGTGGCCCCGAAGCCTCGCTGCACGACCAGGTCGGCGGCGGTGTCCAGAATCCGTTCCCGTGTCTGCTCACCCTTACGGCCCATGGTCGGCTCTCCACAGAATTGACCATTCGGTCTATTCTAGGCCTGGTGCGGAAGGCCGGACCAGGGGGATCAGGAAACTCGCACTCTGTGCACACCCGTCCCTAGAATGCCCTGAAGAGGTTCGGGGTTTCAGCCGGGGGAGATTGACCATGGAACGCCACAGCGTCGACGTGCAGGGCATCACCATGCAGTGGGAGCAGGCCGGCGAGGGGCCTCCCGTGGTGCTGGTCCACGGCATACCGACCAGCCCGCGGCTCTGGCGACATGTGGTGCCGCTTGTCTCTGAGGCGCGGTGCCTGGCCTGGGAGATGGTCGGCTACGGCGGATCTATCGGCCAGGGCCGCGACCGCGACATCAGCGTGGCCCGGCAGGCGGAGTACCTGCGGGCATGGCTCGACGCGATGGGCATAGAGCGGGCCGTGCTGGCCGCCCGCGAGATCGGACCGACGTACGTCCAGATCTACACGCCCTGTCCGACGAACATAAAGTTTCCCCCCGCCGACACCATCTGCGTGGCCAAGGAGGCCCAGCGCGGGGCCTACTCCTATCAGGAGTTCATGAGCGAGGAGGCCCAGACGTATCTGGATTCGCTTGAGAAGTCAGCCCCAGATGCGTGAGTAGTCTCGCCGATCGGCAGGTCGTCGTGGGGCAGCCCCGAGGGCCTGCCGGCTATCATCACCATCGCCATGGCCATCGGCGTGCGCCGCATGGCCCGCCGCCACGCGATCATCCGCCGCCTGCCGGCCGTCGAGACCCTCGGCAGCACGCGGGTGGTCTGCTCGGACAAGACCGGCACGCTGACCAAGAACGAGATGACCGTCCAGGCCCTCTGGACACCCGAGGAGGGCTCCTTCGACGTCACCGGAGCCGGCTACGAGCCCACCGGCGAGATCCGCCAGGATGATCGGCCCCTCGATGGGCCCCCGCCGGGGCTGAGGCAGCTGCTGCTGGGGGGCTGCTTTGCAGCGATGCGGACCTGCGGCAGGAGGACGGCCAGTTCGAGGGCCTCGGCCGAGTTGGGGTTCTTGATGTCGAGATTGCACGACACGACTTGGCCGGCGTCGTCGAACTGCAGCACGTTGGCGGCGGGGATGCGCCAGGCGTGGTCGGTCTCCTTGCGACGTTTCTGGCGGAACCAGGCCAGGCAGTCGGCGAAATCCTCGTACTGCATCGGCTTGGTCTTGGTGTAGTTCTTTCGGCCCTCGGGCAGCGGGATTTCGTAGTACCAGATGTCCTTCGTCGGCCCGGTGCGGTCGAAGAACAGCAGGTTCGTGGGGATGGACGTATACGGGGCGAACACGCCGTTGGGCAGCCGGACGATGGTGTGCAGGTTGAAGTCAGTGAGCAGGTGGCCCTTGATGCGGGCGCAGACGCCGTCGCCGAAGAGCATGCCATTGGGCACGACCACGGCCGCCCGGCCGGGCTGGTTGCCCCGTACAGGCCGGCGCGGCTTCCGCATGATGAGCTGGAGGAACAGCAGGGACGTTTCGCTGGTGCGGCGGTCCTGCGGGAAGTTCGTCAGGATGCCGGCCTCTTCCTCGCCGCCGAATGGGGGATTCGTGAGAATGACGTCCACCCGGTCGGCGTCACCCAATTCGGTAAGTGTAACGGCCAGGCTGTTGCCGTAGCGGATCTGCGGGTACTCCAGGCCGTGCAGCAGCAGGTTCATCTGGGCCAGCAGGTACGGCAGCGACTTGGCCTCCTGGCCGAAGATAGACTTCGCCTGGAGAACCTTGTGGTCCTTGGTGGTCTTGACCTGCTTGGCCAAGCGGCCGTAGGCCTCCTGCAGAAAGCCGCCCGTGCCGCAGGCCGGGTCGAGGACGGTTTCGCCAAGCTGTGGGTCGAGGGCCTCGACCATGAACCGCACGACGGGGCGCGGGGTGTAGAACACCGCCCGCCGGAAGATGTGCCGCACCAGCCTGGCCTCGGGTTCGTTGACGACCATCCGCATGGCCTGGTGGTCCACGTCGTAGCCCAGCAGCGGCCGGCCGCCGACGTACTTGCCCTTGCGCTTGGCACCGGCGATTTTGTCGCGGATCCGCTCGCCGCAGAGCTCCCGCTCGAACTGGGCGAACGAGAGCAGGATGTTCAGCGTCAGCCGGCCCATGCTGCTGGTCGTGTCGAAGCGTTGGGTGACCGAGACGAAGGCTACCTCGTGCTGCTCGGACAGGGCGACGAGCCTGGAGAAGTCCATCAGGCTGCGGCTGAGCCGGTCGACCTTGTACACCAGCACCACGTCGATCCGCCCGGCCTCGATGTCGTTCAGCAGGGCCTTGAGGCCAGGCCGGTCCATGTTGCCGCCGGTGAAGCCGCCGTCGTCATACTGCTGCGGCAGGCACAGCCAGCCCTCGTGCCGCTGGCTGGCGATGTAGGCCTCGCAGGCCTCTCGCTGGGCGTCGAGGCTGTTGAAGGCTTGGTCGAGCCCCTCCTCGTGGCTCTTGCGCGTGTAGATGGCGCACCGAACCGCCCTGCCCTTCTCCGCCGCAATCATGACGCCTCCTTGCCCGGGCCGGTGAGCCCGAAGAACCGCGGCCCGCTGCAGTGCTGGCCGCTGATGGCCTTGGCGACGGCGGTGAGCGTGCGGTAGCGCCGGCCACCCCACTCGAAGTCGCCGTCGGCCAGAGCAGTGCCCACGTGCTCGGCGCCGTGCCAGTGGCGGATCAGCCGCATGCCCGGCGCCACCGCCTGCCCTTGGCGCCGAGTGGGCTTCCGCTTGCCGCCGGCCATTTCATCCGCATCCGCGATCTCCGCCAGCCGCCGCTGGGCCGCCTCGGACAGCCCGCCGTAGTGCAGCTCCTGCACCCGCCAGGCCAGGCGACGGACGAGCTGGGCCCTGGCGTACGAGGCCGGCGGCTCCGTGCCGTACAGCGCCCGCCAGTGCATGCGCAGCGACTCGATCTCCATCCGCTGCAGCGCCCCAAGCTGTTTAAGAACCGTCTGTTCCATGCGTTCACTCCTTGGCCATGGTGACGGTGCCATCAGGGCCCATCTCTGCCGACAGCTCAAGGCAATCCTGCCTCCAATCTCTCGAAACTCCTCTCTCGCGTCCGCAGGCCGCCCGGCGGCGCTTGAGCCACAGCCGCATCATCGCCAGCGACAGCAGCATGCCCACCTCGTCTAACCGCTCCTCCGGGGTCATCCACGCGGGGTCCGTCCCGTTCGTCACTGCCACCTCCTTCTGAACCGCACCCGTGTCCCTACCGAACCTCACTGCCCGTCACCCTCCCCCACTTCCGGCGGCAGCTCGATGGGCAGCCACTCCACCGTCGCCCAGTCGATCGCCGTCCTCGTCCCCAAACTCCTCCATCAGCAACTCCTCCGCCACGCGCCGCCCCGCCGGCGTGAGCTTCAGGTGTGTCGTCCGCCGGCCTCCGTAGGGGTTGCACCGCACCAGCAGGCCGCGGTCCTCCAGGCGGGCGTACTCGCGGTGGTAGAGCACGTGCTCGCTGTTTGTCGGCGCGTGGCTAATCCACTCCGCCAGCGCCATGGGCACCAGGCCGTCCCGGGCCTGCGTGGCCCGCAGCCGGTGGCGCCCCCACGCCTCGCGGGACAGGCCGGCGCCGTCGTCGGACAGGCCCTCCGCCAGGCGCCGCTGGTCCTGCAGGACGCCCATGATGACGAGTCGCTGTCGAGGGGTGAGTTGCATCCGGAGAAGCCTCCTTTGCGTGCGTGTGTTAATAACGTAACTCTCTGCTGCACGGTGACCGTTCCCGCCGCCATCACAGAGACAGATCGCCAGGAAGGAACCATTGCCCTGAACATGACTTGCGACGGCCCGTGCTTGGTCGAGGTTTCGAGACTGCGATGTTGCGGCCCTTGTCCCGTCCCCCTATTGCCGGCACACCTCCGACCCGACCGCCACGCGTACGGCCGGGCCGGGGCGTGCACCAGGCTCAGATGAGCAGATCGTAGACCTCCCGCTGACGAGTCGTCAGCGCCAGAATGTTGCACGATCTCTGACGGGCCGACTTGATCGAGTCGAGGATCTGCGCCGCCTCCGCGACCTGCCGGCGAACCTGTTCCGCCGCATCATCGTCCTCGGCCAGGGACGCGACGTAGCTGGGGCCATGAACCGGCTCGGCCTTGAGGTAGTCGCGGTACTCCCGCTCCAGGGCCTTGCGGGCCTTGACCAGCGCGTGCTCGTGCCGGTCCCTCAGGTCCGCCAGGCGGGCTCGCACGTGGTCGCGCAGGGCCTCCAGCAGATCGCGACGCCGCTGCAAAACGGCCCGCAGGGCGACCAGCACGTCCCACGACTCGGCCGCCACACGCCGGTGCTGACGGGTGACGGCCTCGCTGTCCTGGTCGAGCCACCAGTCGGCTCTGGCGAGGGCTTTGCGATCGTCCGCCAGGTCGCTGAACCGCATCAGGATCCTGGCGGCAGTGACGTTGAGGTTCTCGATGCGCCGCCGAAGCGGCTCATCGCCCTGGGCGAAGTCCTCCCTCAGGGGCGACAGGTCGATCCGCCCCAACATCTCCGTGTCCTTGACGTTCTGGGCCGTCCATTCCATTACGTGCTCCTCTGCAGGCCTGACTAGAACCTGCACGTCCGGCGGCCTGCGGACCGGGACGTGGGCATGGGGAACGCGAACAGCGGGCGTAAACTCAGAGGCAGCCGGCGTGGCGAAGCTCGCTCTCGATGCGGGCCTCGATGGTCTCGGCCAGGACGTCCAGCCGACAGGCGCAGTGCTCGCAGAGCGAGTAGATGATCAGCCTCCGCTTGCCGGGCGGCGGGGCCACCGGCGTGTCCTGGCCGGGCAGGTAGAGCGTGACGAATGCGCTGGGGCGGCCGCACAGGAGGCAGTGGGGCTTGCGGCGGGCAGCCAGCCACGGGGGCGCAACGGGAGCCTTGTCGATGGCGACCATGGAATCCTTCCGGGCAAAGGGGGTGACGAGTCGAGAAGGCCCGCGCGGGAGTGGACGGACCCCCAAACTTGGAAAAACGGCCCGAGTGCTTCACTTAGCCTATAGATATATATAGCTAAGTGAGGAACTACCCGGCCTATGGGCCTTTTCCAGACGTAACCAATACCTAGTTAATAACTTGCAAACTTGGAAAGAACGGATCCTGTTCTGGAAGCCGATCAGGGCGGCCGGGCCGACGGCTGCGCTAACTTCCGGTAGCGGTGGCCGTTACCTTCACGAATGCCCAGCGTGGCACAGACGGCGCGGTTGGTCGGGTCGACGCCTTCGGCGATCAGCTTGTCCACGGCTTGGGCGTACTGACGGACCCGATCCTGGAAGTCGCTCCGACGGACAGCGCCGGCCAGATCCGAGAACAGCTCGGCCGCGTACACCGCCGTCACGTCCAAGCTCACCGGCAGGGGCTCATTGGTGGCGACGTAGATGGTCGCGTCGTTGGTCAGCGGGCGCAGGCGCCCGATGGCCTGCATCAGTTCGCCCGTCACCACGTGCCGCCAGACGGCCTGCCACCGTTCGTCGGGGTACTGCTGGCAGCGGGCGGTCCAGAGGTCCGGGCCGATCGCGTGGCTGTGCAGGCGCCACTCCAGCGGCGGGGCTCGCAGGTCAGCGTTCAAGGCATGACGGCCGAAGGCACTCACGGCAAGCAGCTGCAGCTGGGCCTCGTTGGGCATGGGCCGGCCCAGGATCAGCCCCGCCTGGAAGTCCTAGAAGCTGTTGAGCCCGCGCAGGGCGCCGTAGTGGATCACCGTGGCGCCGCCATGCTCACGCTCGAGCAGGTCGGTCAGACGCTCCTGGTCGTTCTTGAACGTCACGCACAGCAGCGACTGACCCCGATGCCGCCGAGCGACTGTCGTCACCAGCTGCACCGTCCAGCTCTCCTCGCGCTCCAGGTCGCGACGGTTGCCCGCCCGAGTGCCGATCTTGTCCATGATCTGGTAGATGCTCGCCTGCTGGTGCACGACCGGCGTATCGATCACCTCCACGGCCCGGCCCAGCACGCCCTCCACCACCAGGGGCTCGGCCGTCGCATCCAGCAGGACCACCTGTCGGTCGGACGGGATGCTGGCACGCTGGGTCCAGCGGCACCCTCCCAGCGACAGGTGCACGGGGCGGCCCTCGCGCAGCAGTTCGCGCAGGTCGTCCAGCAGGTTGGGCAGGGCCCTGCGGCTGCGGGCGACCTGGTAGGCGCAGCGGACTAGCCGCCAGAACGCCTGGTTGTCCGCCAGATGGCTCTCGTCCTGCTCGGCTACGACCTGGGCCAGGATCCTCTCGGAGGGCTGCCACTGCCCCGAGCCGGCCGTCGCGCAGCTGCGGAGGATCTCCTGCGCCCCGCGGCCTAGTGTGTCCATCATCACCAGGGCCGGGTCCGGGCCCAGGGGCCGTCCACCGGGCCCGCGGAGCCAGTCGGCCTGGAGGTCCTCCTCATCCAGCGGGTCCAGCTCCTCCCGCAGGGCCGGCAGGTGGTCCAGGAAGCTCCGCAGCCGATCGACGGACAGTTCCACGGGCGCCGCCAGGGCCGACAGGGCGTCCTCATCCAGTACCACCAGCGGGCGACCCGTCAGGGCCTTGAGCCGCCAGAGGTCCCGGCGGCGCAGGTGCCAGCTGGTCAGGATGAGTACCTGGGCCTGGCGATTCGCTCGGCAGGTGAAGACCTTGCGGTAGGCGCACGAGCGCCGCTGTGGACAGTCGGCACAGGGCCCCCGCCGGATCACGTAGCCTAGGCCGCGGAAGAACTCGACCATGTCGCGCTTCGGGCATGCGTCGGCCTCGTCGGGCCCCTGCCGCCAGTAGTGCGTGCTGACGCCGCGGATCTCGAGCTCCTGCTGGACCTGTTGGGCCAGGTCATGCGTGGGCACCGCATAGACGGCCCGCGTGCCGTGGCCGGCCAGAGCCTCCAGGACGGCGTGCGTCTTGCCCACACCGGGCGGCGCGGTCACCAGCGCCGCCGGCGGCGGCGATGCGTCCATCGATGGCTCGGGCAACAAGACCACGCGCTACCTCCAAAGGGATCCTCTCGGGGGCCGACCACTGGGTGTCGTGACGGATGCGCAGGGAGTGCACCTGACGCAGGGACTGGGGACGGACGGCCGAACAACTGCTGCAGGGGACCTCTATCCCCACGGCCCTGGCGACAGATCGGGCGGCCGAGCAACTGAAGCCGTAGGACGACTGGCCGTAGACGCTCCTGAGGATCGACTCGGCCTTGCGCCGGGCGTTGTCGGCCGACAACTCCGGACGCTGGTAGGCCGTCCACTGGCCCAGCAGCTTCAGGGCCGCCTCGTAGGGCCGCTTGGCCGCCTTCGTCCAACAGGCGATCTGGAGCTCACAGCGGTTGCGGCTACCCGGGCTGACGGTGGTCGTCAGCAGGCCGGCGATGCACGGCGGCATGCCGTCGTCGACCAGCTCATCGACCACGTACCCGTCGGGCCGGACCCTCAGCCCCGCGACCTGGGCCGTGCGGAGGCGGAACTGCCGCGGCTGACGTGCTCGCTCCAGTGCAGCCGTCCACCACTGCACCGCCAGGGGCGCGGGCCCATCGGGCAGCTCGTCAGGCGCCCACAGGGAGCCCCGGGGCGCGCGGGCCAGGGCCTGGATCTGCTCAGCCGAGCAGCTGTAGAGCTCGCGGTGGGACAGCTCGACCTTGTACAGCCCGGTCTTGGGGTGCAGCTGGTCGGGCATCCGGAGCAGCCGGGGCACCGAGTAGACGGCCGCGTCCGTGGCCATCTCCGGGGCGCCCAGCGACCGCAGGTGCGCCACCAGCTCCAAGGCCACGCCCTTGAGATCCGCCGTCAGCATCGGGTCAGGCTCGATACCCAGGGCTACGGGGTCCACCAGGACGTGCACGCCCTTGGCGCCCGAGAACCACACCCGCACCGCCGGCTCGGGCAGCTCGAGCTGCTCGACGAAGAATTCCACCAGCCACCGGGCCCACAGCAGCGCCTGCTCGGGATCCCCCTCCGCGTCGAGGTCGAAGTACAATGGCGCCCAGTGCAGCAGCGCCCCCTCGCCCGCGTACTGCTCCCGAACGGTCCGCCAGCGTGTCAGGCCCGCCACACGGCGGGGTGGAACGAACGTCTGCACGCTGGCGAAGAGGACCCGGCAAGCCCGGGCGGCCTCGTTGAGAAGGTGTTGACGCACAATGCCGCTGTCCGGCCCGAACCGCCAGGCCCCGAAGCGCCCGCGGCCGTCCATCAGGCCGTAGCAGCGGTAGTGCCCCTGCTTCGGTACCGGGGCATCCGTCTGCGGCTCCATATCCACTCCCTTCCGGGGCACGCCGCCCCTACCTCTATAGGGAGCGTACACGGGGCCTGTGGCGCAATATTCTGCATGTACATAGACTTGCGATCGGGACACGAACATGTCCGCATGCCCGAACCTCTTCCATTTACGCATTGCTTGACAGGTGACCCGGGGGGCGATATGCTCTGACGGCATCACCTAACATATACAAAACAGGAGGAACGATGCAGCTTTCCGACGAGGACATGCTGGAACTGCTGGACTGGCAGCCGGATTCATCTGTCTGGCGCCATGAGTGGATGGACCTGCACGAGGGCATCCCGGAAAACGGCTGGCGGGTGCCATCGCCCGAATGGATCGCCTGGGCGCGGAATCTTCTGCGGGAGCCCTCCAAAAGCATGTATCGCGAGGACGCCGTGGTCCGCCTGCTCTACGCGGCCGAGGTGCTCCACCCCCAGGGGCTGGAATGGCCTCGGCTGCGAGATGCCCTGCTCGCCCTGACCGCTGCCTGGGGCCAGGAGCCGGATCGGACGGGACATGCGGCCGAGATCGCCGAGCAGTTGGGGCTCATCCGCCAGCAGAAGATGGAGGCCTGGCGGCCGGGCATGGCCACTGGCTCGGGGTGGCGGTACTTCTGCCGGCTGACCCTCTACGGGAAGTCCACGGTCCAGGCCCCTGAGATGCCTGGGGCCTTCCCCCCTCTGCGTCCCGAGAATCCCTTCGAGCCCTCGC
This sequence comes from Phycisphaerae bacterium, assembly GCA_041687295.1. Taxonomy (GTDB): domain Bacteria; phylum Planctomycetota; class Phycisphaerae; order SM23-33; family FEN-1343; genus JAWLCG01. The sequence continues at coordinate 25,017 of JAWLCG010000019.1, forward strand.
GTCCCTGGTCTTCTTGCTGTTCTTCTTCGTGGCCATGGTGGTCTCCTTCGGGTAGAG
>JAWLCG010000019.1:25083-26790 GCA_041687295.1 Phycisphaerae bacterium
CAGGCCCAGCTCGTCCATCAGCCGGGCGAAGTTGTCGTTGCCGCCGAGCAGGTTGGTCAACTCCTCGGCGAACCAGTGGACCTCGCGGTCCACCTGCGGGTTGTTCGTGCGTGCGGGCTGCAGCCAGGCGGCGATGCTGGCGACGGCCTCGGGGCTGAGCTGCTCGCGGATGTGCTCGAACAGCTCGCTCTCGTCGTTCTCGGGCACGGTCACGCGGACCTTCTTACCGTTGAGGTCCGCTTCGTACGCCTTGGGGCGTTGGCGTTTCATGGTGGTCTCCTGTGCAGGTTGCATGGTCACATTGAGCCATGGAATGGCCTGGCCGCTAAGGCTGATTCCGGCAGCAATTGCAGTCTTTCTGCGGGTTCAGCGGTTGCGGACGATCGTGACCTGGTAGCTCCTGCGATCGTGGGTGTGGATGACCACGCCACGGTCGTTCGTCAGCAGGCCGGCCTCCTCGAACGTCTCGACGCGCTCGATCTCCGGGGCCATCTCGTCGTCCTGGAGCAGCTCGTAGAGCAGCGTCTCGATGGCCACCTCGTCGGTGGGGTCGGGATCGGCGTCGTCGGCCGGGCGCCAGCGCTCGCCCTCGCCGGTGCCGCTGCCGTCGTAGTCGGCCCCGGTCCAATCGACCAGGAAGGCGGTCCACTCGCTCAGGGTCATCGGCTCGTGGGCCTCGACCCGGCCGGGCCCCTCGACCCGCCAGAGCGTCGGATCCTCGGGGTCGATGGATACCTCGGCGAAGCCCCGGCAGATGTCGTTGGCCTCTTCGATCGTCAGTGCGCGGTCACGGTTGTGGTTCACGGTCGTCTCCTTTCAGTCCGCGAAGCGCTGCAGCTCGCGGTAGTAGTCGCAGATGTCGCTGTTCGTGCCGGTGACGCCGTCACAGCGGCGTTGGATCGTCTGGGCGATGCGGTACAACTCGCCCTGGCCGGCCGTAGCCGGAATCTCCCAGCTCAGCCAGCCGTGCTCACCCCTGGGCTCGCGGACGATGCTGTCGATGCGGATGGTCGCCTCGCCCCGCAGCCTTTCGATGGCGACGTGGTCGGCGGGTCCTTCGAGTTCGATGCGCTTGGTTCGCATGGTCGTGCCTCCTCAATCCTCGATCTCGACCAGCCGCATGTAGCGGTCGCTGGCCAGGGTGATGAGCATCTTCTTGTCGGCGCTGATGGCGATGGTCTGGCGTTCGCTCTTGATGGCGAAGGCGGGTCGGCCCTCGAGCCGCTGGTGGACCCGAACGATCCGGACCTCCTCGCCCAGGTAGGGATTGTTGCGCTTCGCGGCGTACCAGTCTCTCGGCATGGCGTTCTCCTGCGGGGGTTAGCGGCTGAGCTGCTCGACCTTCACGAACACGTCGCCGCCGTACTTGCCCGCCCGCTTCCAGGCCAGCTCGCGGGCCTCCTCCAGGCTGTCGGCGCTGAAGGCGTAGCGCTGGAGGGTCTCGCGGCTGACGGTGTCGGTGACGGTGGCCCGAAAGATCAGGCGGCCTTCGGCGTGCTCTTCGTTCGCGTTCATGCGTATCTCCTTTGCATGGGCTACGTTACATGCACATTGAGCCATGGGTCCGCGCAGACAGCAAGATCATTAAACCCTTTTGCGGCAATAACTTGAGCATGATTGGAAGTGTCGATGCCAGCGAGAGATGAACCCACCCAGCCCCTGAAGATCACGGCCCTGACGCTGAAGAATGCACCGAATTCCTCGGCG
>JAWLCG010000020.1:0-25762 GCA_041687295.1 Phycisphaerae bacterium
CGGCGCGCCGCAGACCATGCGGATGGCCTGGCACTCGATGGCGATGCGGGTGATCAGCAGGCCCCACACGTCGCGGTGCGAGGGCCGACGCACCCGCGTACCCTTGCGGGGCACCGTTTCCAGCACGCCCTCGAGCTCCAGCTGCAGCACGGCCTCGCCCACCGGCGAGACGCTGATCCCCAGCTCCTGGGCGATGCTGCGGCGGTTGAGCACGTCGCCCGGCACCCAACGCCCGCTGGCGATCTGCTCGAAGATGTGCTCGTAGGCCAGGTCGAACAGCGATCCCATGGAATGTCCCTCCATCCAGTTCTACAGCATCCAGGATAGCGTCGGGCACCCCATGTGCAACCCCCCGGCCACCAAAGCCAAGCCGCGGGGCGCCGGGGGCAGGCGACCAGAGCCGCCGGCCCCCGGAACCGCTCACGTCTCTCAGCCTGGCCTCCGCCTCACCGCGTCCGGCGGCGGAGCAGCCCCAGGCTGCCCAGGCCCAGCAGGGCCAGGCTTGCCGGCTCGGGGACGAGTTCATGGGTGCTGACCACGTCCCAGACGATGCCCTGGACGATGGCGGCGAACTCGGGGTCGATGTTGCTGCTGTAGGAACTCGGGTCCAGACCGGTCGGGTCCGCCATGTACAGCGTTGCATGGAAGGTCGTGCCCGCCACGAATCGGCCTGCGCCGGTCAGGTGAATGCGGTCGGTGTATAGCTCGCTGATGTCGGTGAAGCCCGGCACCTCGCCGGCCTTCATCTTCTGGTCGAGCCGGTAGAACACCTCGCCCACGGGCGTCAGTATAATCTGGTCGGCCTTGTCGGGGTACAACGCCCGCAGTTCCTGCACCAGCAACTCGAAGTACTCCTTCGTCTGCCAGCTGCGGAAGCTGCGGTCGTAGGGGCGGAGGTACTCTTGCTCATAGTCCAGCGAGAGGTCCTCGTCCCGGCGCATCCACCGGCCGAAGATCATGATCCGCGCGTCGGGGCTGTTCTCCCAGGTCAGATTGATGAAATTGCCGCAGATTTCCACATCCTTTTCGATCTGGCTGTCGTGGGTCTGGAGGCTCACGGCGTCCCAGGTGTAGTTGCTCAAGGCTTCGGGGTAATGGCCGTAGGGGTCGGTCGTCAGGCCCTGGGTGGGATTGTTCCAGATGTTGTCCAGCGGCGAGCCGGGGATGACATGCCGGGCATAGTTGAACGTCTGGCCATTCTTGGCCGCCATCAGGCGCAGGCCCTCGAAGCCGACATCATCGGTAGAGCTGTTGCCCGTGAAGAAGGTCCGCATCAGGTTGCTGCCGCCGCCGGTGTCCTCGGTCCGCGGGGCCACCGAGTTGTAGGTCGTCCCGAAGCGCAGCTCGTCGACGGCGCCGCTGTACGCGTTGTTGTCCGCGAAGAAACGCATCGACCGGAAGCCCCAGTCGCTCTTGGTCGTGATGCTCACGCCCGGCACGTCAGGCTCGCTCAGGCCCGGCGTGGGGTTGATGTACAGGGTGATGCGGTCGGACGCGGAGTCGAGAAACTCCATCTTCATGGTCACCAGGTAGGTCTGGCCGGGCACGCGGGCCACGCCGGTCGAGACGCTCTGGCCGCCCGACTGGGCGAGTTGCCACTCGCCCCCGCTGGTCAGACCCAGCGAGACCATGTTGCTGTCCGAAGCCCAGGCCGTGCTACTGGCGTGCAGGCCCAACTGGAAGCTGTTCCGCGCCGTGTTCTGCGTCACCAACGCGCTGAACCACAGGGCCGTGCCGTCGGCGCCGACGACCGAGGTGCCCCCGATGCTCTTGACATAGGGAGCCCAGGCGCTGGCCCCGACCGGGACGGGCCGGCCTGCCGAGGTATAGCCGCCGCCCAGAACGGCGCCATAGCCATCGGCCAGCAGATGCGGGTAGGCCAGACCATTGCCCACAACCTGCAGCGGATTCTGGTTCTGCACGACCCAGGCGCCCAGGTTGGTGCCCGAGTTGTACCCGTGTAGCGGCGCGGGGTAGGTGGTCAGGGCGGCGTTCAACGAATCCCACGCGATCAGGTCCGCCCCGGCCGGCGAGGCCAGCAGGACCGCAAGGACCAGCAGAGTCAGGACACGCATGTGAGTCCTCCTTACAACAGGACAGCGGAACAAGGGCGGCGCCGTAGCGGCCGGCGCGGTCCGGGACAGAGTTCACCGCATGGACCCTCTCCCGCGGGCCCGCCGGATGCGACCGACGGGCCCGTGGGGAGCAGCAATCGTATGCAGCAGGTCCGGGGCCTAGCGCCGGCGGCGGAGCAGGCCCAGGGCGCCCACGCCCAGCAGGGCCAGGCTGGCCGGCTCGGGAACCACGACGGAGGCGTAGGTCGAGCCGAAGCGAATCTCGTCCAGCGCGCCCTCGTTGGTGCCGTTGCCAGGCTTGAAGCGGATCGACCGGAAGGCCCAGTCGCTCTTGGTCATGATGCTCACGCCGGCCACGTCGGGCTCGGCCAGCCCCGCCGTGGGGTTGACGAACAGGGTGACGCGGTCGGCCACCTCGTCGAGGAACTCCAGCTTCAGGACCATCAGGTAGGTCTCATTCAGCACGCGGGTCACGCCCGTCGAGACGCTCTGGCCGCCCGACTGCGCCAGCCGCCACTGCCCGCCGGCCAGGTCGAGCGAGACCATGTTGCTGTCGGCATTCTGAGGTATGCTGTTGGCGTGCAGGTTCACGGTGAACAGCGTGTTGTTCTTGAACTGGTTGACCAGCATGCTCATCCACACGGTCGTGCCGTCGGCGCCGACGAGCCAGGTGGTCGAGCCGCCAATCTGCGTCATGTAAGGCGACCAGGCGTTGGTGCCCTGGTACGGAGCCAGCAGGCTCAGGCCTCGCCCCCCCTGGGCATACCCGCCGCCGCCGACGGCGGCGCCGCCGGAGGAGAGCAGACCCGGATAGTTCAGGCCCGGGCCAACGACCCAGTCCGTCCTGGCGTTCTGCACACTCCACGCATTGAGCAGTTCGCCCGAGTTGTGGCCGTGCAGGACGGTGGGGACGGTGTCGGCGTCCATCGAATCCCAGGCAATCAGACTCGCCCCAGCCGGCAAGGCGACGGCCGCCAGAAGCGCCGTCACCAGAAATAACTGACCGATTCTCATCATGAGTCTCCTTCTATTCAGGAAAAGCGCGACGCCCTCCACGCGGACGCCAGAATCTACTTCCAGACGGCTCAAATCTACTCTCAGACGGCTCACAAGCCCCCCCGTCGCCCAAAACCTGCACCGACGGCGCGTGAACTCGCCGACGTATTCCGTGATACATCACAGGCAAGGCCGCAAAGCAGCTGCATCGCATTCTTGGGTGAGATAATCCACAGGGGGGAACGCCCTCCAGCGCCCTCACTACCGTACAGCCATCCAACCTACGGGACAATCTGGATACGTCAACCCCCGAATAGTTCGCGCCCCCGCGGAAAACCGGGTGCATGCGAAAGAATCTGCACAGGGACCATCGCCCTCAGCCATCGTTGGCCGGGATCAGCTCCCCGTCGAGGCCCTGCGCGCGCCATCGAGCCCTGCAGCTCATGCCTCATGCGTTCGCGACCGCTGCGGTGGCCGGGGGCGTCACTCGACGATGATGGACATGCTCTGCGGCGGGCAGCGGATCGTCAGCCCGTCCTCGCCTGGCTGGACCTCCACGGCCCGGGCCAGGGTCGTCAGATGGTCAGCCGCGGCGTCCACCGGCGCGCCGCAGACCATGCGGATGGCCTGGCACTCGATGGCGATGCGGGTGATCAGCAGGCCCCACACGTCGCGGTGCGAGGGCCGACGCACCCGCGTACCCTTGCGGGGCACCGTTTCCAGCACGCCCTCGAGCTCCAGCTGCAGCACGGCCTCGCCCACCGGCGAGACGCTGATCCCCAGCTCCTGGGCGATGCTGCGGCGGTTGAGCACGTCGCCCGGCACCCAACGCCCGCTGGCGATCTGCTCGAAGATGTGCTCGTAGGCCAGGTCGAACAGCGATCCCATGGAATGTCCCTCCATCCAGTTCTACAGCATCCAGGATAGCGTCGGGCACCCCATGTGCAACCCCCAGCCAGTGAAGCCATGCCGAGAGAGCCGGGGGCCGGCGAAGCGGGTCGCCGACCCCCGGGATCACTCCCATCCGTCAGTCGCGCCTCCGCCTCACCGCGTCCGGCGGCGCAGCAGCCCCAGGGCGCCCAGGCCCAGCAGGGCCAGCGTCGCCGGCTCGGGCACGACCTCGCCGCCAACGCTGATGTTGTCCAGGGCGCCGGGCTTCCAATTATGCTGGTTGCCGTAGACGTAGTAGCGGAACTCCACCGGGCCGCTAACACCGTTGTAGAGCGGGTCGCTCGGCAGGATGCCGCTGGCGGTGGCTTTGGAGTTGGAGGTCCACTTGGTGGCCTGAGGGCTGATGGCCAGGGCCTTGTCGGCCGTGAAGCCCTCGATGCTTGAGAAGATTGCCACCTGCCGGGGTCCCGTCGTGCTGACGTGGATCACGGTGGCGAGCGCCTCGGCACCGGCCAGGTTGAGCTGCTTGCCCGGCTCGGGCGCGAGGGTGAAGCTCACGTAGATGTTGTTGGCCAAGGCCCAGGCCAGCGTCGTCTCCGGAGTGCCGTCGCCATTCATCTCAAAGTTGAGCTGGTCGTCGCCGCTCAAGCCTTTGAAGGGAACGGCAGGGTTGGGCGAGAGGGCCACGCCGCTGGTCAGGGCCACGCCGCTCTCCAGCGTCGCCGGCGTCGTCCAGGGCAGGTTCAGGCCGGGGTCGGCGCCGGTGAAGTCGAACGAGATCAGCGCCCCCGTGGCCGAGCCTGCCAGCGCTCCCACGGCCAGCACAACGGTCAGAATGCCCAGCGTACGATAGATCATGCTTGTGTCTCCTCTCTTAAAGGGTTGCGGCCGATCATGGCGGTGCCGGCCGATTCCGCCGTTCACCAGAAGTAACGGCCCATCTTCATCGTGGCCTCCCTTTCCTGCAGGGAATGTGCCACGCTCTCAACCACAGGCGCAGAGTCTCCTCTCAGGCTGCTCCCATGACCCGCTGGTCCCCAGGGACCTGCATGGCGGCCACGTGCGCTCTCCAAAGCATCCGGTGATGCATCACTCGCAGAACCAGAACAAAAGCACATCGGCTCTTGGGGTGAGACAATCTCCAGGGGGGCCCTCCAGCACGCCCTCGCTACGGATCAGCGATCTACCCTACAGCAAAACCCGGATACGTCAACCCCAGAAGACGGAGGAATCAGGGCCTACGCATCTCATCGGGGCGGTCGGCGGGGCTGTTTTTCTGAGGTGTTTGGTGTATGTATGGATTGCGCCAGCATCTGCGGCGCGGACGACTGGACCAAGATGGATCTGTTCGGCCAGGGCAAGCAAGAGTGGTTGGGCACCTTCCTGAAGCTGCCCAACGGGAGATCCAGCCTTTCCAGCCAGCCTGACGACTCAGCGGTCATTGCCCATTCTGCGCCCCGTCAGGCAAGCGGCTTCCTGATCAGGGACCACCATAGGTTGCCTGGCCCGTCTGCCGGGGCCTATAGTTACTCGGTACCGTCTGCGGGGGCGGTCTGAGCATTCGTCAGCCGCCGGGCCGTCCGGGCCCGGACGGCCCAAACCGTACCGGTGTGGGGGTGTGGGCACGCCGGCGCACTGGCCGGGCCGGGAACTCACGTCGCAGCGCCGCGGCACTGCGGGAACCGAGACGTCCAGCACAAGGGGGACACCGTCCATGGAAACGCCGAAACAGGGCATGCCCGAAGAGCGGCCAGATGTCGACGAGAACAGCAAGCAGAAGGACCTGGACGCGGTGCGGGAGGATCCGCAGCGGGAGTTCCTCACGACCAACCTTGGCGTGCGGGTTGACGACACCGACAACTCGCTAACCGCCGGCGAGCGGGGCCCGACGCTGCTGGAGGACTTCCACTTCCGCGAGAAGCTCACCCACTTCGACCACGAGCGGATCCCCGAGCGCGTGGTCCACGCTCGCGGCTCGGGCGCCCACGGCTACTTCCAGGTCAACGAGCCGATGACCGAGTACACCCGGGCCGCCTTCCTCCAGGACCCCTCGGTCAAGACGCCCGTCTTCGTGCGGTTCTCGACGGTGGTGGGCTTCCGCGGCTCGGCCGACACGGTGCGGGACGTGCGCGGCTTCGCCACCAAGTTCTACACCTCCGAGGGCAACTACGATCTGGTGGGCAACAACATCCCCGTCTTCTTCATCCAGGACGCGATGAAGTTCCCCGACCTGGTCCACTCGATCAAACCCGAGCAGCACAACCAGATGCCCCAGGCCTCGGCCGCCCACGACACGTTCTGGGACTTCGTGGCCAACCTGCCCGAGATCACCCACATGATGATGTGGCTGCTGTCGGACCGCGCCCTGCCGCGGAGCTACCGCATGATGGATGGCTTCAGCGTGAACACCTTCCGCTTCGTCAACGCCCAGGGCGTCGGTCGGTTCATCAAGCTGCACTGGCGGCCGGTGCTGGGCGTGCATTCGCTGGTGTGGGACGAGACCCAGAAGATCGCCGGCAAGGACCCCGACTTCAACCGCCGCGACCTCTGGGAGGCCATCGAGATGGGCCAGTACCCCGAGTTCGAGCTGGGCGCGCAGATGATCGAGCAGGCCGACGAGCTCAAGTTCGACTTCGACGTGCTCGACCCGACCAAGATCTGGCCCGAGGAGGACGTGCCGATCAAATGGTTCGGCAAGATGACCCTCAACCGCAATCCCGACAACTTCTTCGCCGAGACCGAGCAGGTGGCCTTCTGCCCGGCCAACGTGGTGCCGGGCATCGACTTCAGCAACGACCCGCTGCTGCAGGGCCGGCTATTCTCGTACCTGGACACGCAGCTGATCCGTCTGGGCGGCCCGAACTTCCACGAGATTCCCATCAACCGGCCGCTGGCGCCGGTGGCCAACAACCAGCGTGAGGGCTACCACCGCACGACCATCAACAAGGGCCCCACCGGCTACCTGCCCAACACCGTCGGCGACGGCAAGCCCCACCCGGCCAGTCCCGAGCAGGGCGGCTTCCAGCACTACATGGAGAAGGTCGAGGGCCATAAGATCCGCAAGCGGAGCCCCAGCTTCTCCGACCATTTCAGCCAGGCGCGGCTCTTCTGGAACTCCATGTCCGAGGCCGAGAAGCGCCACATCATCCGGGCGCTGCACTTCGAGGTGGGCAAGGTGATGAGCAAGGACATCCGCCGACAGGTGGTCGAGCTGTTCAGCCACGTCGACCGCGAGCTGGCCGAGGAGGTCGCCATGGGCGTCGGCGTGACCGACGCGAAGCTCGCCGAGCCCTCGACGGTGACCAAGGCCTCGCCCGCTCTGAGCCAGGAGAGGACCGTCAAGGACACCATCCGGACCCGCCGCGTCGCCATCCTGCTGGCCGAGGGGTACGACCACGCCCAGCTGATGGCCGTGCAGAAGGCCCTGACCGACGGCGGGGCCTCCACCACGATCATCGCCAGGTACCAGGGCATGCTCGCCGGCAGCGACGGTGAGCAGGTGGAGGTCGCCAAGAACTATGAGACGACGGCCTCGGTGCTGTTCGACGCCCTGTACATCCCCGGCGGGGCCCCGTGCGTCGAAACGCTCAAGACGCAGGGCGACGCGGTGCACTTCGTCAACGAGATGTTCCGCCACTGCAAGCCCATCGGTGCCACCGGCGAGGGCGTGGAGCTGCTGGCGGCCTCGAGCATCAAGGGCGTGAAGCTCTCCGAGATGGGCGACGCCATGCCCGTGTCCGACGAGGGAGTGGTCACCCTGCGCAAGGGCGAGGGGATGGACGCCTTCGTCAAGGCCTACATCCCCGCCATCGCCCAGCACCGCCACTGGAACCGGGAGATGAAGATGGAGGTCCCGGCCTGATCGGATCGCCCGCGGCCGGCGGGCGGGGTCGTTTGACCCCGCCCGCCGGCCGTCACGGTTCCCGCCGCCCGAGCGCTCGCCGTGGACGCCGGCCCCGACTACGCCTGCTGCTGTTCGGGAGGCCGGCCGTGAACGCCCAGGCGCTTGAGGATCTCATCGGCGATCCAGATGGAACTGGAGACCAGGACGATCCAGCCCCACTGCCCCAGCGTCAGCGGCACGGTGTTGAGCAGAAAGTGCCCGGCCGGTGTGTGGACAGCCCCCAACTGAAGCAGGATCGCCAGGCCCACGCCCAGCACGAACCACTTGTTGCTCAGCAGCCCGATGGAGAACACCGACAGGCGGAGCGAACGGGCGTTGAGCCCCTGGAACCACTCAAAGGCTACCATCGTGGAGAAGGCCACTGTCTGGGCCTGGCGCAGATCTCCTGTGCGGCGCGTGTGCCAGAACAGCACCAGCGTACCGATGGCCATCAGCGGCGTCAGAAGGGCCATTCGCCGCAGGATGACCTTGTTGACGATCTGCTCCTTGACGCTGCGCGGCGGTTCGCGCAGCACGTCCCAATGCTGTGGCTCGACGCCCAGCGGCACGGTGCAGGCGCCGGCCGTCACCAGGTTGACCCACAGGATCATCACCGCCGTCAACGGCAGATCCAGGCCCAGCACCAGCGCTGCACTGAGGGTGAGGATCTCGCCGGCGTTCTGGCTGAGCAGAAAGAAGATCACGTTGCGGAGATTCCCGTAGATCGTCCGCCCCTCCTCCACGGCGTGGACGATGGTGGCGAAGTTGTCGTCGGTGAGCACCATGTCGGCGGCCTCCTTGGCCACCTCGGTGCCCGACTCGCCCATCGCCACGCCGATGTCGGCGCCCTTGAGGGCCGGGGCGTCGTTGACGCCGTCGCCGGTCATCGCCACCACCTGGCCCTGGTCCTTCAGGGCCTCCATGATCTTGAGCTTGTGGGCCGGCGAGACGCGGGCGAAGACACCGGACCTGAGCGTCGCCTCGGCCAACTCGGCCTTGTCCATCCGCTCGACGTCGCCGGCGGTCAGGGCCTCGCCGTCCTCGGCGATGCCCACCTGCCGGGCGATCGCCAGGGCTGTCGCCGCATAGTCGCCGGTGATCAGCACCGGGCGGATGCCCGCCTCCTTGGCCGCGGCCACCGCGTCCTTGCTCTGCTGCCGCGGCGGGTCGATCATCCCCCAGAGCCCCACCAGCGTCAGGCCTGCCTCAACGTCGGCCTCCTCCAGATCCTGCTTGTCGGCCGGGAACTCGCGGTAGCCGCCGGCCATCACGCGCAGGGCCTCACCGGCGAACCGTTCGTTGAGCTGGCGGATCTGCTCGCGCCGCTCGTCGTCGAACTCCTGGCGTTCGCCCTCGATCAGCACGTGCGAGCTGAACTCGATCAGCCGGTCGGGCGCCCCTTTGACCAGGGCGATGCGCCCCTGGCCCTCCTGCGGCGGGTGGAGCGTGGCCATGTACTTGCGGTCGCTGCTGAAGGGCACCTCGGCGACGCGCTCGACCCGCTCGCGGAGCTCGTCGGCGTCCAGCCCGCCCTTGCGGGCCGCCACCAGCAGCGCCCCCTCGCTGGGATTGCCCTCGGCCTGCCAGCGGTCTTCCTGCTGCCGCACGCGGGCGTTGTTGCACAGGGCCCCGATCCGCAGCAGCCGGTTCAGGGCCTCGGGCGGCTCGTCGAGCTCCTGGCCCTCCTCGCGGCGGATCTCGCCCTCGGGCTGGTAGCCCTCGCCGGTGACCTCGAAGACCTGTCCCCCCGCCCAGATCCGCCGGACGGTCATCTGGTTCTCGGTAATCGTGCCGGTCTTGTCCGAGCAGATCACGGTGGTCGAGCCGAGGGTCTCGACGGCCGACAGGCGGCGGATGATCGCGTGGCGGTCGGCCATCCGCCGCACGCCCAGCGCCAGCGTCACGGTGATGACCGCCGGCAGCCCCTCGGGAATGGCCGAGACGGCCACCGCCACCGAGAACAGCAGCATCTCGACCGTGTCGTAGCCCCGCAGCAGCCCCAGGCCGAAGACGATCGACGCCAGCACGATCCCCAGCACGCCCAGGAGGATGCCCAGCTTCTGCATCCGCTTCTGCAGCGGGGTCTTCTCGCGGCCGGTGGCGCGGACCTCGCCGGCGATCTGCCCCATCTCGGTCCGCATGCCGGTCTCGACGACCATGGCCCGGCCCCGCCCGGCGGTGACGCTGGTGCTCATCCACACCATGTTGCGCCGGTCGCCCATGGGCGTGTCCTCGTCGAGCCGCCCGGGTTCCTTACCCACCGGCTCGCTCTCGCCCGTCAGGGCCGATTCGTCAATCCGCAGGTCGTCGCTGCGCAGCAGCCTGGCGTCGGCGGCCACGCGGTCGCCGGTCTCCAGGACCAGCACGTCGCCGGGCACCACGTCGGCTGCCTCGATCTGCTGCGTCTGGCCGTCACGGAGCACACGGGCGTGCGGGGCCGCCATCTGCCGCAGGGCCGCCAGGGCCCCCTCCGCCCGCCACTCCTGGACGAAGCCCAGGATCGTGTTGAGCACCACCACGCCGAGGATCACGCCGGCGTCCACCGACTTGCCGGCGACCAGCGATACGCCGGCCGCCCCCAGCAGCAGGTAGATCAGCGGGTTGTGCACCTGTCGCACCAGCAGCCGCCACGGACGGACGCCCTCCTCGGCCTCCAGCGAGTTGGGCCCGACCCGCTCGCGCCGCTGCCGGGCCTGCTCATCGTCGAGCCCCTCGGGCGAGCCGTCCACCCGCTCGAGCACCTCGTCCTGCTCCAGGGCATGCCAAGCCTGACGTTCGTTCTGGTCGCTCATGTCTCGCTCCCCAATCCTTGCCTCTGTCAGCCGGCCCAAGACGTGGCGAACCGCCCCCGACCGCTGCACTGGCGGGCGGGCGTACCCCAAGTACCAGGCGATCCCGACCAGGCGGACGCCCCCCTGGCCACCAGGCTGAGGCCACACTGGCCAATCCTCATGTGGCGGCCCTGCTTCCCCTACGCGATCCACTTGCGGCGGACGTTGCGCAGGCTCCGGGCGGGGTCCAGCAGCCTGGCCAGCTCTTTGGGGTCCTGCATTTCAGTCTCCCCCAATACGCTATTGCGGTGATCCTCCCGTGTAAACCCCAGGCTGCGGATCGTGCCCCGGTTATAGACTTCGGTTGACTCGGCCCGGCCGCTACTCCAGCACGAGGTACAGGGCGTCCGCCGGCAGGCGGAGCGTTACGAACTGGCCCTGCCGCTCCAGCGGCAACGCCTCGCGGGGGCGGCCCATCTCGTCCAGGATTGTCGCACGGCTGAGGCCGCTGGTGCGCAGCTGCACCGTGGCGTCGATGTTCTCGACTCGGAACGGCAGCTGACCGGTGTTGAGGATCCGCCAGCCCTCGATGGTTTCGCCGCTCTTGGCGTCGGTGTGGGTAGCGGGCTCCAGCTGCCATCCGCTGGGCCGGGACCGGGGCGACACCTGCACCAGCACCCGCTGCGACTCGGCGATCGGCCGGCCGTCCAGCGCCACCACCGCCACGCCCAGGTGTTCGTTGCCGGACTCGATGACGACGTCCCGCAGCGTCACCTGGCCCGCATCCTTCAGGAACCCCACCGCCACCTGCGCCTGCGGCGCGTCCAGCGTGACCAGGCCCGTGGCTCGGTCGCAGACCACCTGGCCGCCGAGCGAGCGGATCACGGGCCCGCCGTCATACTCCCGCACGGCCGGGGCGACCACGTTCTCGCCCTCGGCGAACTCCACCAGCACCGGCCCCATCAGGAAGGCCTCGGGCGGCAGGAGGGACTCGGCCCCGGCAGCGGCCGGCGTGTCTTCATCGCGGATCGGGTCGAAGTCGGCCCCCTGGGGCACCAGCGGCAGTTCGGGCAAGGAGACCTCCGCAAAGGGTCGCCGCTCGACGACGGCGGGCTGCGACTGGTCCGCGTAGCCCAGCCGGGCGATCAGGGCCGCCGCCGGGAAGGGCGAGAGCTGGGCCGGGTCGGAGCAGTTCCACTTGGAGAACGGCTTGCCCTGGGGCAGCACGGGCCAGTCGCGGAAGTAGGACTCGCCGCTGTAGGCGACGTCCCGCGGGCCGGCGAAGGAGGAGGCCGTGATCCCCGTCACGCCGCCGTAGATCGCGCTGAGCAGCGCGGCTTCGTTGGGGTACTCGTGCGGGTTGGGCCACATCGTTTCGGTGATCCAGAATGGCCGGTCCGCCACCTGGCGCGTCACCTGCGGCAGCTCGAGCGGTTCCTTCGTTGTCGACCGGGCGTGCAGAAAATCACCCGGATCGACGCGGTAGCCCCGGGCCTCGCCCTCGTGGGTCAGCGTGCCGGGGTAGCTGTTGAGCCCGACGACGTCCAGCGAGGCCTTGACCCAATGCTCAAGGTCCTGCATCCGCTCGGGCACGGCCGGGCGGAAGTTGGAGGTCATCAGCAGTTGCCGGACCCCGATCTCCTCGCGCATCCACCGCGCCAGGTCAGCATAGTAGTCGCGCTGGACCTCGGCCAGGAACCGCATCTGGTCGACCAGGCGCTGCGGGTTGGGCAGCTGGGCCAGGCCCTCGGGCGTGACGAACCACCAGCTCAGAAAGCCCAGCCGCCCCTCCTGGGGCGCATCGCCCTCGGCGGCCGCGCCGCCCCAGGCGGCCAGGGCCCTCTCAACCGAGCCGTACTGCTGCTTCGCCCAGTCGGCGAACTGCGTCTGGGCCCTCCGCAGCGGCCCGCCCTTGAGCCGCCCGAAGGTGTAGAAGAACAGCGTGTCCTCGTTGAAGAAGGTGATGGCCACCACGGCCGGATCGTCCTTGAGCGGCACGCCGGTGTACGGGTTGGGCGTGGTCAGCAGCTCGCGCATCCAGGAGCGGTAGGCCTGCTGGAGCTTCGGCTCAAAGAAGATCACGCCGTAGAGCGCCTCCTTGGGCCCGTAGCCCTCGATGCCGGGGTCCTGGGCGAAACCGCTGTGGAACCACGCCCCGCGCAGCTCAGAGTAGATGCCCTGCTCCTTGAGCATCGCGACGCGCTTCCAGGGCTGGTCCAGCGTGGCCGGGTCGACGCGGTTGATGTCGGGCTGGCCCGGGGCGGGCTTGAGCATCGTGCCGGCCAGGGCGAGGTTGACGCCCACCCGAGCCAGGAAGCGGGCATACTTCCGCTCGTCCTGGTCGGTCCAGTTCTTGTTAACCGTGGTGGCGTGGACGGCCCAGAAGCGGATCGGCTCGCCGTCGCCACGGAGGAACCCTCGGCCATCGGGCGAAATGCGGACGAAGCCCCTCTCGCCGGCGACCGACTCGTTGAGCCGGCGCAGGTCGATGGGGCTCGGGGCGTCGACGTCAGGGCCGCCCTGGAAGACCCAGCTGTTGGACTCGGTGGGGATGAACGGGGCCTCCTGGGCCAACGCCCTTGGAGTGTGCAGCGCCAGGGCCGGCACGGTGGCCACGAGAAGGATCGGCAGGTAGAGCTTCATGGCATCCTCAGGTCAGGGTCCTCGGTCTCCATCTCAACTGCAGCCGGGCCATGGGCCAGCAGCTCCCCCGGCCAGGCACCTGAATGTACAACCCGTGGGGCAGGTTCATGTTGCGGGTCTTTCCAGAGCACCGGCGGCATGTGGGAGGGCTTCGGCGGCCCCGATCGGCACAACCAGAAATCCCGCCCGCCATGGTTCCGGTACCTGGCGTGGTCGGGTACACTCTGACGCCGTCGGCGTGAACACACATGAGAATGCCGGCCACTGTCTGCGGTGACCGTCGTGAAAGGACCACCATGAGCCCTACCCGCCCCAAGGCCCCCTTCCGCCTGATCTACAACAACGACACCACCAACACCTACTCCTGCACCTCGCCCTGGCACGACAAGGGCGAGAGCTTCCGCGAGGAGCACCTGATCGCCAGCATCGATGAAACCGCCGGCACGGGCGTCGACGCCCACGTGCTGTGCCCGGGCTCCTGCTGGGTGCCGTGGTGGCAGAGCCAGGTCGTGCCTGACCACCTCCAGTGGTGGATGCAGCGCACCGGCCTGACGCCGGACATGCACCACGGCTTTGAGCAGTACGTCTACGAGGGCGGCGACATGGTGCAGGTCCTCATCGACCGTTGCCGCGCCGGCTCCATGGCGCCCATCGTCAGCTACCGCATGAACGACGTGCACCTGCTTGAGAACGCCAACGAGCCCACGCTGGGGTCGATCCGCGTCAGCCGCTTCTACAGCGAGAACCCCCAGTGGTGGATCGACCCCCACCACAAGCAGCGCCAGGGCTACTATGGCCCCCGCGGCATGGACATGGCCGTGCCCGAGGTGCGAGAGTATAAGCTGGCCCTGATTCGCGAGCTGTGCGAGAACTACGACCTGGCCGGGCTGGAGCTGGACTTCCTGCGTGACCAGCACCTGTTCCGCTCTGAGCAGCCGATGGATTCGCGGGTCGAGATCATCACCGACTTCGTCCGCCAGGTGCGCGGCTTCCTCGATTCGCGCCAGGTGGCGGGGCATCCCCGGCGGTGGTTGTGCGTCCGCATTCCCAGCGCACTGTCGGCCCACGGCGAGACCGGCCTGGACGTCGAGCGGCTCTACGAAGCGGGCACCGACGTGTTCACGCTCTCCACGTGGTACCACACGACCGTCCGCTCCGACCTGGCCGAGGTCCGCCGCCGTCTGCCCGAGGCGGCCCTCTACGCGGAACTGACGCACTGCATGGGCCATCATGACTACTTCAGCCCGAGTGAAATCTACGGCACACAAGGCAACCCCCGCAGCTCGGATTCCGAGCTAACGACGGCCGCCCACTTGGCCCATGCCCGAGCGGCCGATGGGGTGTATCTGTTCAACTTCGTCTACTACCGTCAACATGGCCGGGAGGTGGATATCCCGATCACCGAACCGCCCTTGCACCTGCTCAAGCGACTCGGCGCCCCCCACGCGCTGGCCCGCCACCGTCAGCACTACACGCTGGCCACTACGTCCTATTGGAGACAGGTTCCGCAGGACCTGGCGATGGGCGAGCCGGCCAAGCTGGTCTTCGACCTGGCCTTGACCTCGGAGGAGGTCTTCCAAGCCGCCGTCCGCACGACCGATCGCATGCAGGACTTGGCCGCCGCAGGCCGATTCCCGGGTTCCGGGGGGCTGTACGATGCCCGGCTTCGCTTGCACTTCCTGCAGGCGCTGGGCGAGCGAACGGTCACCGTGCGGGTCAACGGTCAGCCGGGCGAAGCCTCGGACGACGTGGGGCGCATCTACGGCAACCCCTTCGACGGCATGATCAGTCCGCGTGAAAATCGCAAGGCGTTCACGGTGCCACGGTCGATTCTGCACGATGGCGAGAACAGCGTCGAGGTGACGCTGGAGACGGGCGAGCCGGTCAAGCTGATCTACGCCGACCTGGCCGTGGAGTAGCGGCGGAGTCTGAGTGTCCCTTGGGACGCTCAGTGGGGCCTGCGGAAACTCGATCGCCATCCCACCGGCAATAGGTTGCCGGCCCTACCGACTGCCTGCTCCGCCTGACGAGCCTGGCCCCGGACATCGTGGAGGCCATCCTCCGCGGCGACGAGCCGAGGGCCTGGGCCTGCGGCAGCTTAAGAAGGACCTGCCCGCCGACTGGCGCCAGCAGCGGGCGCGGTGGAGGAGAACTGCAGACGGGCCAACAATCACGGCCCCCCTTGACGGCGGTGTCCCCTGCCGTGTCCCGGTACATCCGGCAAGACTCAAGGCGGGGCCGGCTGCCTGTGAGGTTCGCCTGGGATCACCGGTGGGGGGCGGCCCCGCTGCGCCGGACACGGAGGTGGATCCCCACCGGCCGACCCGCCCTGACGTCCGTCAGCCGAGCCCGCAGGCCGGCCCCGTACCACGTGCGGACGAAGGCGTGGCCATCCTGCTGGTGCAGAAGGCGATGGTCTCGGTCGGCACCGATTCGGCTCCAACCGTCCGGCACGCCGTCGTCGTCGCTGTCGTGGAGTTCGGGATTCTCCAGCGTAGCCCCCTCTACGCGCAGGTCGGTGTAGTCCACGTATGCGGGCACGTAGACGCCCCGGACCGTGTCCCGGATGCGGGCGGCATGAAGGGTGACCTCCACTTCGCCGTCGGTCTGGGGCGTCAGGTGGATGGTCCGCTCTTCCCACGTCGGCCCGGCCTCGGCCAGGTAGACCGCCAGCGACTCGTTCACCGCTTTGGACCCGCCGTAGGTGTCGGCGGAATCGAATCCATCCAGCAGCCGTCCCACGTACCGCTCGGGGGCCTGGGCGTCGGCTTGCATGCCCTGGGCCACCTGGAACCGGGTGTGCGACTCCGGGCCGCTCTCGCCCAGGCCGCTGAGGCCCACGCGGACGGGGTAGCGCGTCTCGGGCGGCACGAAACGGCTCTTCCACCGAAGCACGATGGGCTGGCCCTTCACCACGTCGGTGATGGTGCCGCTCCAGTGCCACGTCCAACTGGCGGTGACGTAGCGCTGCCCGTCGGCGGCCGAGGTGGCGTCGGTGACCAACTCGCCGCGGGGGGCCTCGGTGGTCCAGCCACCCAGGCTCCAGCCGACCGGGTTGCCCTCCTCGTCAAGCTGCTCAAAGCTGCCGTTGGCCAGCGGGGCCCCCTCGGCCCGTACGTCGTCCCAGTGGACCACGTGCATCGCCCCGGGCGCGACGGCGTAGCACGTGAGCGTCAGCTTGCCCGAGGCGTCGGGGACGATCGTCACCTGATGCTCGGTCCAGTCCTCCCCCGTCGGCAGAATGTAGACGCGGTGGTACTGCTGCCGCTCCTGCCCGTTGAGGTACGGCGGGGCCATGATGAACGCCCCGGGCCCCTGCTGCCAGAAGTCCGTCGAGGTGGTCGACACCCGGATGCCCTCGTCGGGGAAGTAGCCGTCGATGTCCAGCCGGACGGTCCAGCCGGCGGCTGCGCCCATCACCGGGTCGGCCGCCTTCTCGGCGGCGTCCGCCTGCAGCGGGACCGCCGGGGCCTCCTCGCGCATCGCGGCCCGCACGGCGCGGAACTTCGGGCTGCTCTGGGGGTCCTGCTCCATTTGCTGCAGCAGGCCGAACCAGCCCCAGCGGCTCGGGGCCGCCACCAGGCCCTCGTGGATCCACAGCCCGCCGCCGGCGTCCGTCCACGACCGGATGTACTGGCGGAAGATCGGCTCCATCCGCGGGTGGGTGAGCATGGCCAGCGTCTTGGCCTCGACCTGGGCCTGCACCTCGGGCCCGCGCTGCTCTTCGATGGGCCCCAGCGGGCAGATGATCGGCGTCATGTAGAAGCTCACCGGCTGCAGGCCGAAGCGTCGGGCCCGGGCGATGGCGTCGATCACGTCGGGGCTGACGTGGGCGACCTGCGTCAGCTCGTCCATCAGCGTGTCCAGGTCGGTCTTGAGCAGGTGGTCGACGTTGGCCAGCTTGCCGAACTGCTGGCCGAAGAGCGTGACGACGCCCGCCGCGTCCGCGCCCTGGGCCGCGTCGGCCCAGGTGCAGGCGTCGTCGTCGATGGGGTTGAGCACCGTGATCAGCCGCTCGTCGCCGTCGAACACCTCGTTCCAGATGGCGAACAGCTCCGCCGAGCGCCGGGCGTAGTAGCGGCTGCGGGCCTGGTGCCAGTCCTCGCTGAGGCCCAGCTGCCGCCCCTGCTCGATGCAGTACTGCGAGCTCTTGGTCGGCCAGACGCCTACGTCGTCGCCGTACTCCACGTAGACCCGCCGGCCCGGTTCGAGCCCGTGGCGCACGGCCACGGCGAAGGCGCGGAGGTAGTCGGCGTCGCAGTTCACCGGCATCGTGAACCACGCGTCGGCGTCGAGCTGGTTGCACAGGGCCAGGGCGTACTCCAGGGCGAGGCCCTGCGGGCCCGCCTGGGTCTGGTGCGCGGGCGTGACGCGGCCCTGCCAGGTGCGCCGCCCGTCGCCGCCGCACCGCATGAGGTGCGTGAAGCGGATGACGTCGAAGCCCTCCAGCAGCTCCAGCAGCCGCGGGTGCAGCGGCTGCTCGCGGGCGGTCCGCTCGAACTCGGCCGGCACGATCTCCAGGTCGCGGAGGTAGTCGTCCGGGTCCGTCGCCACCAGGTCCACGCGTAGGCCGCCCTGCGTCGGGTCCACGTCCAGGAGCATCCGCCCCGGCTGCGCGTCGACCACGGCAACGGCCCTGCTGAAGCGCAGCTCGCCGGTGCCCCGGTAACGCACGACGTACCGGCCGGCCGGGTAGTGCGGGGCCGACTCAGTGTACATCAGGCTCCAGGCCTCCTGGCCGGGGGCCAGGCGCTTCACCCATCCCCGCTCGTCCAGTTCCAGGGGCACGTCCTGACCGTTGGACCGCCAGGGCAGCGACTGTTTGAAGGCGTCGACGAAGCACCACTGGGCCGACGCGTGGGACAGCCCGCCAGGGGACACTCCGCAACCGCCGGACTGCGCCCAGGCCTGCGACAGGCCCAGAGCGCACAGAACAGCCAGGGCCACCACCCCACCTTGCCAGCTCATCGGCCACCTCCCTGGAGTCTCGCCGCCAGCTCGGGCACGCCCACCCTCGTGCGATGCGACGGCCTGCAGAATCGAGCAGGCTCTCTGCACGCTCTGGCTCATCCCACCTCCATAGATCCTGAGAGAAGGGGTGTGTTTTGCAGTGCAACACACTGTGCTACATTTATGATAGCCTGTAATCTCGGCCGTACTGGAAGTCAAGCGACCAAGCACACGGCCACCGGCCTGGATGGAAGTCTGGGCCTGGCGGGCCTTGAGGGCGGTGGGTGATGGCGGACGGTTGGGCACCAGGCCGCTCTCCGGCGGCGGAGTGATCCAAATGAGGATGCCCACGAGGACAATACTGGCATGGGTACTGCTGGCAGTGGCTGGCTGCAATGGAGGTGCGCACATGACACAACGGTCCCCCGGGCCCCAGCCCGGGCTCGATGCCCGTCTGGTGGCCGACCGCATCGCCGGCCGGGCGATGGCCGATGATCGGGTTTGGGGCTCCTATACGCTGGACCTGACGCTGGAGGGCCTGCTGGCGCTATCCGAAGCCACTGGCGACCCACGCTACGCCGACCATGCCCTCTCGATCATCGCTCGCCGGGGCTGGGACGGCCAGCACCTGCCGGCCCCGGGCACGCCGCCCTTCACGCACCTGGTGTTCGACGCCTGGCGCGTGGCCCGGTGGGAGGGCTTCGAGGCCCGCTACGTCCGCGACAGCGAGCAGTACCGGCGGGAGATCCCGCGCGGGCCCGACGGGGCCGTGCTCCACCCCCGCCGCGACGGCGGCCAGGCCATGCTCATCGACAGCCTGCAGGAGTACGCAGCCCGCATGGCCCGGGCAGCCTGGCTCAGCGGCGACATGAGCTTCGCCCGCGAGTGCGTCGAGCAGTTCGAGGTCCACCGCCGCGTCCTCCGCGACGGGCGGACGGGCCTGTATCACCAGGGCCGAGGTTGGCTCGACGACCCCGAGGCCCTCTCGCCGGGGGCGTGGTCGCGAGGCCAGGGCTGGCTGATCCGCGGGATGGTCGAGTCGCTGCGCTACCTGCCCCCCGGCTCGCCGGAACACGCGCGGCTGCGGGCGATGCTGGTGGAGTTGGCCGACGCGCTGCTGGCCGTCCAGGCGGCGGAGGGCCTGTGGCACGCCCTGCCCGCCCGACCACCCGACCGCAGCCCGCCCGAGTCCAGCGGATCGGCGATGATCGCGGCGGCCCTGGCGCGAGCCGTCCACGAGGGCCTCCTGCCGAACGAGCCCTACGGCCAGGCCGCTCTGCGGGCAGCGAAGGCGCTGCGGAGTTACGTCACGGCCGACGGGGTGGTCCTGAACGCCTGCCCCGGCCCCGGCCCGCTGGTGTCCGAGCAGGGCTACCTGGACGTCAAGGGCTTCCCGCCGGACGGTGACCACGGGCCCGGCGCGGTCCTGCAGGCCGTGGCGGCCGAGATCCTGCTGTCCGGTCCGTCTTGACCCGAAGGCGGGCACTCGGGCCAGCAAGTCGGGGCCGAGGCTCGCCCTGGACAAGAATGCGGCGCAGAACTTCGACGGCAGCAGGGCTAACCACCCCGAACTAGGACCCGCCTACAGGGCTGACCATGCAACCATAGCCGCTTCTGAATTCCATTCGCGTTCGCTACGTTTTGGGGGCCAGCACGCCTGATGCCTTCGAGCCCATCATCCCCGCCGATGTGTTCGCGCAGGCCCAGGACATCCTGAGGGGGCGCCGACGGCCATATCGAGGAGGTGGTCACGATGCCCGGCCCGGAGGGCAGGCCGCCGCGGTACTTCATCTGGTGCCCGTCCAACGGCCGGGTGGAAGCGCCGATTCAGCGTCGGCTCCGCTGGCGGGTCCACCTGGAGGCCATCTGCGAGGACGTCGCCGAGGCGCTCGGCTGTCGGCAGGCGCCGGAGATGCTCGTGCCCGGGCGGGTGTGGTCGCTGGGCCGGTCCGGCGACCCTCGCTTCCCGCGGAACATCCTCCTGGCCCGGGGCCTGTCCTGGCCGGACGCCGCCCGCGTGGTGGGCGCGTCCAGGAAGATCCGCGTGGCCAACCCGCCCATCCTGCTGACCATCGGCCGCCTGCCGCCGACGGACTTCTGGGGCAACGCCATGCCCGCCATCGTGCCGCTGGAGGCCGTGACCGACCTCGTGGACAAGGAGTTCCGCGTGGACCTGGCCGCCGCAGAGGCGATGGTCGCCGGCCACGAGCTCGACGCCAGGGCCCGCAAGCCACGGGCGAAGACCACCCGGCGCGCCACCCGGGCCGCCGACATCGACAAGCTCACCCAGGCCCTCCGCGACCACCTCCGCGCCGCCCGCGACCACGCCTGGACCGCCATCAAGGCCAACAAGGAGCCCGAACTCCTGCCCCGGCCGTCGCAGAAGCAGCTGGCGCTGCAACTCGGACTGACGCCATCCGCTGTCAGTCGATGCCTAAACGACGAGACCGCCATCGAGTTGCGGACGCTGTGGACAGCCGCCACTGACATCGAGCAGACGAAGCGGTACCGTCTATAGACGGGGCCAAACCTGCGCCGGCTCAAGAAGGACCTGCCAGCCGACTGGCGGGAGCAGCGGGCGAAGTGGCGGGACTAACCGGTAGGCATGCCGTCATTCGCCGCCTGGTCGGGTATGGTGTCGCATACAATGTCCCCGGAACTCCAGACTGGGTCAGCTCCTGTTTCTGAAATCCGCTGAAGAGCGAACCTTTCCTGTGGCACCTGCATCTTCATTGGGAGAGGAGCCATGCATGACCGACCTGCCGGATAGTCAGTTGATCGCTCTGGCCCGCAATACGAATGCGGAGGCGTTTGAGCTGCTCATCCGTCGGCACGGGCATGCAGCCGCCGGCCTGATACGCCGGATGACTCCCGACCCACACGAGGCGGAGGACGTGCTCCAAGAAACGCTGCTTCAGGCCTGGCGCCGGCTCGAACAGCTTGAAGCACCGGAAAGGTTCGTAGGCTGGCTCGTGCAGATCGCCCGTAACCAGTGCCGGATGCGCCTGCGTCGCAGGATCCCGGAGGTCGCCCTGCCGGACATCCCCGAACCACGCCCACGAGTCGGGCGCCTTGGCCGCGGCACCGCAGACTCGCACGCGGAGCAGTTGGACAAGGTCCTGGAGGCCTTGAATGGACTGGCGGGTGACGACGCACACACAGCTCGCTTGTTCTACTTGGCGGGCCTGAGCATTCGGGAGGTCGCCGAAGCCACCGCTTCACCAGAGGGCACTGTCAAACGCCGGCTGCATAGCGCCAGAAATCGAATCCGAGATACCCTACGCAAGGAAGGCAATCCATGACCCGACACCCTGTACCCGAAGCAGCCAAAGAGGTACCGCTGCATCTGCCGGAGATTGAGATACGGCCGCTGGAGACAAAGCCATTCGATCCGAAGTTGCGTGAGCTTCCCTGGTGGTACGTCGTGCCGGAGGTGGGCAACCGAACCCTGTGGCTGACCTATGAGGAGCCCGGGTGGACATTGAGCGGATACACCCGGCTGCATGCCGTGTGCCCCGCGATCGTTCACCGGACGCGGTGCGTTCGAATTGATGTGACCGAATGGGAACGGCCGGGCCTGGACGTGCCATGGGTTGGTCCGCGTGGGAAGTACGTCTACGCCCGGCAGACCGAGGATGAGACCCAGTGGATGGCCATTGAAGAAGACTTTGACGGCGCGTGGGCTCTCTACACGTTTCAGGACAGAGGGTTCGATCTGGACTTCGGCACCGCCAGCCGACATGTTGACGTAACCGGTCGCTTCCGGGAGGTCGGGCCCGGGCAGTTTGAAGTCAACAACCCGCCCAACTCAGAGGCGAAAGCCGGCCCCATGGCCGCGGGCGTCTTTGACGTGCGGGTCGGGGCCAATCATTTTGAGTGTCTGCGGGTCTGGGAGACTGGCCAGTGCTGGCAGACCGACCGCGCAATGGCTTTGGAGGCCTTCGTGACCCGGCAAGGCCGCACCGTACTCACGCGTCACTACCATCATCCCGACTGGGCAAAGGAACAGGACTGGGTCAGGGCGTGGACGGGCGGCAGACCCTACGACGAAGCGTTCCCGGATCATGCTTGCATCACGATCAACGGCACGCGACTGGTTCACTGGAACTACGACCTGACCGGCTTGGGCCTGGGCGTCTCGCTCAAGGAATCCCGGTAGAGCGATGAGGCAGCCAAGAGGACGCCCGCTGGGCGGGACCTCATGTCACCGGTGCCATCCGGCCGGCCTTGCGGTCCCATAGTGCCAACTCCAGGCCGCTCTTCCATCCGTCGGGCCGCCTCTTGATCCGAAGAAGGTTGTCTACTGGAAGAGTCACGACTGCGGCGAAAGCGGCGTTCCAGTTGGCACGGCCCACATACCCTTGTGAATGTGGCGTTTACGCTCCCGTGACTCGGTCGGCGGTTCGTCACGGGGAATCAGAGAGGATTGGGCCGGAGAGAGAGAAAACGGGCCGGATTCCGGCGATGAGGGGGCGAGGTGGGTCACGCGGCGAGGGTGGTGGCCGGCGGGGTGGCGTGGACGGAAAGGCTGCGAACACTGGCCGAAATCGGCCCGGAAACGACGATGCCCGCCGGGGTGGTCCGGCGGGCATCGTGGTCGGAGAGGGTTGCTTGCGTGCAACCCTCAATGGAGGCGGCGGGAATCGAACCCGCGTCCCGTGACGCTTCAACAAGGGCCTCTACGTGCGTAGTCGGTGTATGAAGTCTCGCCCCTCGGACCCCCACCAACAGGGTTCCTTTGGCGCCAGCCCGACAAGGTCTCGCCACCGCGGTAACCAGGCCACTCCGCGGCCGCCAGCCCGCTAATCGTAGGCCATCACGTCTCGCAGGCGCGACGTGGGGCCTGGTTGCCTATATCTTAGGCAGCCATTGCCAGTTCAGTGTTGGCATCTATCAAGTTTCCAGGTGTTTTACCAGGCCTCCTGGAACCTGGGCACGCCACCCTTGCCTCAGGTCGTCCGGTCGAAACCTTTCGCCCCCGGCAAGTCCGTGGACTCGAGGAAGTATACGTGATACGTCGCCGGCCCGCAAGACGTTCGGCCAATCCGTGACGGGAAAAAGGCTTGAAGAGCGACGCGGGCCGAGCCATCCTATCGGCGGCGAGACACGTCGTGACGTCCGGTCAGCCCTCCGCGTTCGCGGGAGGCCCGGGCAAAAGGAGAGGCCGACATGGCGTACGATCTGCGCGAGGAGCAGCGGGAGAACTGGGGCTCGCGGACGGGGTTCATCCTGGCCGCGGTCGGCTCGGCGGTGGGGCTGGGCAACCTGTGGGGCTTTCCCTACAAGGTCTACAGCTTCGGCGGCGGGGCGTTCCTGATCCCCTACCTCATCGCGATGCTGCTGGTGGGTGTTCCGCTGCTGATCCTGGAGTTCAGCCTGGGGCACATGACCCAGCGGGCGGCGCCGGACGCGTATCGCGGCATCAACCGCCGCAGCGAGCCGGTGGGCTGGTGGGGCATCCTGCTGGGCTTCGTGATCATCACGTACTATCCGGTGATCCTGGCCTGGTGCAACCTGTACTTCGTCGAGTGCGTCAAGGGCATCGTCAGCGGCGAGCCGTTGCCGTGGGCGGGCCAGGGCGTCGAGGGCGTCACCAACGCCAAGGGGTTCTTCTTCGGCCAGTTCCTCTCGATGTGGCCCGACGAGGCCGTCGAGGCCGGGCGGGTGCGGCCCTGGTCGCTGGGGGGCGTCGTCACGCCCATCGCCATCAGTCTGGCCGTCACGTGGGTGCTGATGTACCTGTGCATCTTCCGGGGCGTCAAGCTGGTGGGCAAGGTGGTGCTCTGGACGGTGCCGCTGCCGTGGATCATGCTGCTGATCCTGACGCTTCGCGGCCTGACGCTGGAGGGGGCCAGCCAGGGTCTCAACTTTTACCTCACGCCCCACTGGGAGCAGCTGATCGAGCCCGAGACGTGGCGGTGGGCGTTCGGGCAGATGTTCTTCTCGATGAGCCTGGCCTTCGGCGTGATGGTCACGTACGCGAGCTTCCTGCACCGCAAGAGCGACCTGAACAACAACGCCGCCATCATCGGCCTGGCGGACATCGGCACGAGCTTCGTGGCGGGCATCGCAGTGTTCGCCACGCTGGGGGCGATGGCGTTCGCGACCCAGCAGGCCGGCCGGCCCGTGCCGGTTACCGAGGTGGTCACCGGCGGGCCGGGGCTGGCGTTCGTGGCCTTTCCGTACGCGTTGGCCCAGCTGCCCTACGCGCCGTGGTTCGGGGCGGTGTTCTTCCTGGCGCTGCTGACGCTGGGGATCGACTCGGCCTTTTCCATCACCGAGAGCGTGCTGGCGTCACTCGTAGATAAGACCGGCTGGAACCGCAACGCCACGCTGATCGGCATGAGCCTGGTGGGCCTGGGCGTGGGGCTGGTCTACTGCACCAGGGGCGGGCTGCACTGGCTGGGGGCGATGGACAGCTTCATCAACGACCCCGGCGGCGGGATCATCCTGCTGGGCATGCTGGAGTTCGTCGTGGTGGGCTGGGGCTATCGGCTGCGGCGGCTGCGCGAGCACGCCAACGAGCGGAGCGACTGGGCCCTGGGGGCCTGGTGGGACGGCATCGTCCGCTACGGGGCGCCGGTGGTGCTGGCGGCGCTGTTCGCCTGGTCGGTGCTGGAGCGGACGGTGACCGAGAGGCTCACCTCGGCCGGGCCGGGCGGGCAGACGGTGTGGAACTGGCCGGTGGTGACGGGGCTGCTGATCGCCCTGGCGGCGCCGGTGGCGGCGGTGCTGCTGAGCCTGATCCACTCGCCGGGGGCGAACGTGCACGCCCAGCTGACGGATCGGCCCCGCATGGGCCGGCGCGGCGGGCTGGTGGCGCTGGTCCTGGTGGCGATGGCGTTGGCGGCTGCGCTGGTCGGCGCGGGCCTGGTGCGGGGCCAACTGGTGGCGGGGTCCGCGGCGCTGGCGGGGTCGATGGATGCGTCCGCCTCGACGGCGGCGGAGTTGGCGGCCGAGCCGGCCTTCTGGGTGCTGCTGGCGGGGATGGCCCTGGCGCTGGTGGGGACAGTCATGGCGGCGGGGGTCGTCCACCGCGGGGAGGCGAGGCGGCTTCGGCCCAGCGGCCTGGCCCGTCTGGCGGCCGGCTGGGGCGTAATGACCTTCGGCG
The DNA here is from genome assembly GCA_041687295.1 of Phycisphaerae bacterium. Classification (GTDB taxonomy): domain Bacteria; phylum Planctomycetota; class Phycisphaerae; order SM23-33; family FEN-1343; genus JAWLCG01. Next base: position 25,321 of record JAWLCG010000020.1, read on the forward strand.
GCGCGGGCGGCGTGCTGCTGTCGCTGGGCGTGCTGCTGGGGCGGGCGCGACAGGCGGCCCTGGGTCAGCCGGCGGCACAGGCCGCCGCGCCGTCCAACGAGCTCAGCGGGGCCGCCCTGCTGGTGCTGGCCGGCGTGGTCGCCCTGCTGGTGGTGGGCCTGGGCTGGTGCCTCTACCGGGCCGTCAAGGCCGCCGGGGGCCCCGAGGCCGAGCAGCTGCCCGAGGACGGAGAAACCGAGGCGGGCAGCTAGACCGTTTGCGCTTGCGGGTTGGGCAAAGGTTCTGCCCAAGCCCACGGATTGCCATCCGTGGGCATCGGGCCGGGCCGTGCCTGACCCGGCACAACGCACCCGCAGGTCCGCGAGCAAGACGGTCCAGACCGTGCCTGTTGGAGATGCGGCCCCCTGCGGGGTCGGCCCCGAGAAGGTGGGGCTTCGCTCCG
>JAWLCG010000021.1:0-25347 GCA_041687295.1 Phycisphaerae bacterium
ATACTTCCCCGACATCGAACGCCCTGGCCGCTGCCGTGTCGGGGAAGTATCCCCGACCTACTGGCTACCGGGTGACGATGGTGTAGAGGCCGTCGGGCGGCAGGACGATCTGGCCGTCGGTGACGGTCGTCGGCTCGGCCCGGCCGTAGCCGTTGATGTCCAGCGGCGTGACTCTCAGGGGGCCGGGCGTCTTGAAGACCACGCGGGCGGCGAGCTTCTCGATGTTCAGCGGCGGCGTGCCGGCGTCGGTGACGACGCGCTCGTCGCCCTCGGTCGGCTGCGACGCGAAGCCGTAGTTGCGCTCCTGCGTGAAGGCCTGGATGAGGATCTTCCGCGACGTCGCCAGCGGCTCGCCGTCGAGGCTGATCACGTGGATCGTGCCGTACTCGTTGTCGGCCGTGATGGCCAGGTCGCCCAGCTCGACACTCCCCGCCGCGGCCAGGAAGCCCGTGACGCCCTGGCTGCGGGGCGTATCGACGGTGGCGTAGCCGGTGGTGTAGTCGATGAAGGTCTCGCCCGTCGCCGCCCGGGCCGTGCCGGCCTGCAGGTCGACGTAGGGCGACAGGTCCTCGGCCAGCGGCTCGCCGGGATCATTGGCCGTGCGGCGGACGACCCGCCCCACGAAGGGCGCCAGGCCCTGCAGCTTGTTCATGTTCTGGGCGGCCAGCTCGGGCCTCGCGAAGCTGTCGGAGTTGATGCCCAGGCTCGTGCAGCCCTCGAGGTTGAACTGCCCCTCCAGCTCCAGCGCCTGGCGGAGGACGACGGGGCCCTCCGTCACGTCGCCGCGGCGGTACTGCAGGGCGGCGGCGGGGAACTGCCCGGCGATCGACGGCAGCAGCACCGGAATGTTCGTGGTGACGGGGATCCAGTAGGAGCTCTGCAGGCAGAAGAAGTAGTACCCGTCCACCCCGGCCAGGGCCCCGTAGGTGCTGCACAGGAAGGGCATGTCGGCGGTGTAGGGGTTGGGCCGGAACCAGTTGATCTCGGTGATGGTGTGGGGGAAGCCCTCCTCCTGCACGAAGGGCAGCGGCGTCCAGAAGGGCCTCTGCACGGCCGAGAGGGCCTTGTAGGTGTTGCCCTTGTGCACGTTGCCGCCGCCGAAGTAGCCGTGGCGGTCGATGACGTCGCCGGCCTGGTAGGTCCAGCGTTCCAGGGCGTCGAGCTGGCTGTCGTCGGCGGTGATCCAGCCGGTGGTGGTGACGAGGCCCTGGTAGCCGAGCTTCTTGAAGTAGCCGCCGGCCTGGGCGAACAGCTCGCGCTGGACCTCGACGAGGAAGCGGACCTGCTCCTGCATCCGCCGCTTCTTGTCCGGCCCGTACTCCAGGGCGCCCTGGCGGGTCATGTTCCAGGCGCTCATCAGCTCGACCTGGCCGGTATCGGCGTTGTCGCGTTCGCACGTCTGGCCAGGCCACAGGGCCAGGGCCTTTTCGACTGAGCCGTGGCGGGCCGCCAGCCAGGCGCCGAAACGCTTCTCGAGCTTGTCGAAGTAGACGGCCGGGATGCGGTCCGCCGAGAAGGTGTGGAACAGCAGGTTGTCCTCGTTGTTGATCTCCAGGATGGCCAGGGCGGGGTCCTCGGCCAGCGTCAGGCCGGTGTAGGGGTTGGTCGTGGTCAGCAGCGTCCGGGCCCAGCTGCGGTAGATCTCCTGCATCCGTGGCTCGATGAACAGCAGCCCGTAGGCGCCCTGCCCGCCGTCGCCGTCGTCTTTGCCGTAGCCCCCCAGGCCGTGGGAGGCCTTGGGGTTGTACCCGCGCGAGTAGTAGAAGCTGATCTGCGAGTAGATGCCCTGCTTTTTCAGGGCGGCGATCATGTAGAAGAGCCGGTCGAGGTAGGCCTGGTCGACCTGGAAGGGGTCGACGGCCGTGTCGCGGAAGATGTTGTGGTGGAAGCGGACGAGGTTGACGCCCATCTTCGCCAGGCGGGCGGCGAGGTAGTCGACGGCGGCCGGCTCCTGCATGACGGTGGTGTGCACGGCGTTGACGGCCCAGAAACGGACCGGCGTGCCGTCGCCGAGCACCATGCGGTCGCCCTCGCGGCGGACCCGGCCATGGATGCCGGCGACCTGCTCGTTGAGGCCGCGAAGGTCCAGCATCGCCTCGCCGGTCAGCGGGTCGATGTCGGGCTCGAAGGCCCACCAGCCCTGCTCGGCCAGGCCGCTCTTCTGGCCGGGCTTGTGCTTGCCGTTGGGGCTGAAGGGCGCCGCCGACAGGACGAACGCGTCGAAGGCCGCCACCGTGTCCTGGCCCGGCTCGGCGGTCAGCTGCAGCTCGAAGGTGTGCTCGCCGGCGGCCAGCTCCACCCGGCCCAGCTGGACCCAGTTGACCTCGACGAACTTCGCCAGCTCGTAGCGATCGGCCAGGGCGACGTCGCGCCCGCACTGGCGCCATTCGCCGCCGTCGAACCGCCAGCGGAACGGGCCGTGCTTCCAGAACTTGCGGGCCCAGAACTCATAGCTCCCATCGGCGGGCACCTGTACGGTGTAGGTCGCGAACAGCACATCGGCCGGGGCCTTGCCGCCCTGGGCCAGCCAGTCGCCCCCGCTCAGGCCCGCCCGCGTGTCGGGGTAGCTGCGGGCGGCGAAGCCCTCGTTGTTGAGGTTCGTCCGGTCAGGCTGTTCGCCCTCCCACCAGACGTAGTCCTGCGCCCATGCCCCCGACGCCAGGGCCAACCCCGCCAGCGCCATCACCAGGTACCGTGCCATCGCCATCCTTTCCGACGTGCCGAAGTCCCATCGGCCCCGCCCCGGGGGCCGTCTGTGGGTTCAACCCGCCCCCCGACCGGCCGGACCGCGGAAGACGAACGCCCCACACTGTGCGAACCCGGTATGGACTGCACCAGCCTGGGTGTCCCTGTGCGACAGGCGGACCGCCCTTTTGGAGTGCGGCGAGTCATCGCCGCTTTGGCTCAATGGCGGCTAAGCCAAAGCGGCGATTGCATCGCCGCACTCCATACTTCGCTCGCGCCCTGAGTCTCCATCGGTTGGTGCGACTGACGAACTGGCGCCATCGGCGGCGGGCCAGGGCCCGCCCTACCAGAGTCCGGGCATGCCTTCATGCCCACACCAGAGAAACCTCTGTGCGTCTTCCCTCTGTGTCCTCTGTGTCCTCCGTGGCCCATCTTCGCTTTCGGCGGTGCGGGCCCTGCGCCATTGCCTCGGCGGGCGGGTTGTGCATAATCGGCGGGCTGACCGGAACTGTCCCCCCGCAGGAGCCGACCCATGCTCGAGACGATCCGCGACCTGCTGAGCCCTGCCCACCGCCGGGCGCGCCGGACGCGCTACAAGTACCGCTGGCTGGGCCCCCACGACATCCGCACCGTGCTGGACATCGGGGCCAACACGGGCCAGTTCGCCTCGCGAATGCGGACCGTGCTGCCCGAGGCCCGCATCTACTCCTTCGAGCCGCTGGCCGACTGCTACGCCAAGCTGCAGGAGCGCTTCGCCGGCGATGACCGCTTCACCGGCTACAACTGCGCCCTGGGCGAGGCGGAAGGCTCAGCCGTCATCCACCGCTCGGCCCACAGCCCCAGCTCCAGCCTGCTGCCCATGGCCGAGCTGCACCGCACGCAGTACCCCCACACCGCCGAGACCCGCGACGAGACCATCACCGTCCGCACCCTCGACGGCCTGGCCGGCGAGCTGAGCCTCGAGCCCAACGTCCTGATCAAGGTCGACGTGCAGGGCTTCGAGGATCGCGTCATCCGCGGCGGCCAGGCCACCTTCGCCCAGGCCCGCGTGCTGCTGATGGAGATCAGCTTCCAGGAGCTCTACGAGGGCCAGAGCCTCTTCGACGGCGTCTACGACCTGCTTGGGCCCATGGGCTTTGCGTTCCACGGCTTCCACCGCCAGGCCCAACGGCCTCTGGACGGGGCGGTGCTGTTCGCCGACGCCATCTTCCTGGCCCGCGGAAGCCGCGCATGAGCGACCGGCTGTACCTGCTGATCCCCCTGGGCTGCGCGTGGCTGTACGCCAGCGGGGCCCTTTTGATGAAGGTCGCCCAGCATCGCGGCGTCGGGGCGCTGCGGATCACGGTGCTGGCCAACGTCGCGACGGCGCTGGGGTTCCTGTTCTACTACCCCTGGGAGCGGGGGCTGGTGATTCCCGACCCCTGGTGGCCCGTGGCGGCGGCCGGCGTGACCTTCGCCCTGGGCCAGATGCTGACGATCCTGGCCTTCTCCCGCGGACGGGTGTCGGTGGCGACGCCGGCGCTGGGCACCAAGGCCCTGCTGGTGACGCTGCTGGTGTGGGCGTTCCTCGACCAGGACCTCAGTTGGGCGGTCTGGCTGGCGGCGGTGGCGATGGTGGTGGGCCTGGCCGTGCTGGTGGGCCGAAAACCCACCGGCGCCGGCGGCGAGGTCGTCAGCGTGGTCCTGTCGCTGCTGGCGGCGCTGGCGTTCGCGAGCTTCGACGTGCTGATCCGCTACTGGAGCGTCGAGGGCCGGCTGGGCTTCGGCGTGGTGGCGCCCTACGGCATCGCCATTGCGACGCTGCTGTCGCTGCCGATCGCCGCCTTCGACCGCACGCCGCTGCGGGGGGCCGTGCCGACCAAGGCGTGGCGCTCGCTGGTGCCGGGGGTGGCCCTGAATGGCCTGCAGTCGATGATCTTCATCTGGTTCATCGGCGACTTCGGCCTGCCCGCCCAGGGCAATATCGTCTACGGCAGCCGCGGCATCTGGGGCGTGGTGCTGGTGTGGGTGCTGGGACGCTGGTTCGGGCAGGTGGAGCGTTTCCACACGCCGGGCCTGCTGGTCCGCCGCCTGGTCGGCGCGACGCTCATGACGGTCGGCGTGGCCCTGGTGTTCCTCAAGGGCTAACGCCCAGCCCCCCCGCTTCGCTCGCGCCCCGCGACCCTCCCCGCCCCTCCAACCCAAGCCCACGGAATGCCTTCCGTGGGCATCGGGGCGGGCTGTGCCCGTCGCAATCCAACGCCTCCTCCGCCCCTGCCTGCGCCCCCCGTCCCATGGGGTCAATTCTCCGAATTCTCCGATTGCATACAATATACAATATACAATTGGCTTGGCCTGGGGCGAATGGCCCATGTGGAGTGCGGCGACGGAGTCGCCGCTTTGGCTCGAGGTCGACCCCAAGCCAAAGCGGCGTCGCTGCCGCCGCACTCCATACTGCGCAGGACAAGCCCCACGCACAGGCGGATCGCCTGTCGTGGGAATGCTCGCAAAGACGCCCTGAAAGACGTGGCTGCGGACGGCGCAGTCACGGCACCCGGACGCTGGTCCTCCATCGGCGGCGGGCCGTGCCCGCCCTACGAGGCTATCACGACAACAACACGCCTCGGCCCAGGCACGATTCAATACGTTTTCTATAATACACCCATTTATGGTGCTGTCAACGTCGATTTCACGGAAACGTGTAAAAATCGCGCCAGGCGGTGCGAACACAGTATGGAGTGCGGCGGCAACGACGCCGCTTTGGCTTGGTCGGCGGCAAAGGGATCGCTGTCGGACGTCGTTTGGGTACGTTGGGCCGCGATAGGGACACGCCGCCCCGATGCCCACGGAAGGCATTCCGTGGGCTTGGGCCGGAGGGGGGCGGGGAGAACCCGTCAGGCGTCGCTGCCGGGCCTCGCTTCGCTCGACCCGGCCTACGGGTCGGCCGGCTGCGGGTATTTTTGTTGCCCGGAACTGGCGTCGGGGGTAGTCATGCCGAACAATAGGAGGTCCGGCCGGCGGGGTCTGCTCGTGGAGGCCGGCCGACAACCCGTGACCGTTGAGAGGAAGGACCAGGCCATGGCCAGTGCGAACGAGTCGAGCATTCCGTATTCCCGCAAGGAGCTGCACGATCCGGACATCCGGGCCTTCGCCGAGATGGGCCTGCAGTCGATCTCCATGCCGCTGGGCGGCATCGGCACCGGCTGCGTGGGCCTGGGCGGGCGGGGCAACCTGCGCGACTGGGAGATCTTCGGCCAGCCCAACGTCGGCTGGCGGCCGGAATACACCCTGCCGATGATCCACTGCCGCACCGAGGGCCATAGCGTCACCCGCATCCTCGAGCGCCGCCTGATGCCGCCCTTCGTCGCCGGCGGGGGCCTGTGGCCCGGCGAGCTGGCGGGCATGCCCCGCCTGGCCGAGGCCGTCTTCGTCGCCGCCTACCCCTTCGGGCGGGTGCAGTTCGAGGACGACGCCCTGCCCATCGAGGTGAGCCTGGAGGCCTTCAACCCCTTCATCCCCTCCGACGCCGAGGCCAGCAGCCTGCCGGTGGCCATCCTGACCTACCGCCTGCACAACCCCACCGACCAGCGGGTCACCGGCACGCTGGCGTGGAACCTGGCCAACTGCGTCGGCGCCGGCGGGCGCAAGGAGGAGGTCGGCCCGGACGCCCCGCACGGCTTCGGCGCCAACGTCAACGAGTACCGCATCGAGAAGACGGTGCGCGGCCTGTTCATGACCAGCCAGAAGTACCAGCCCGACCAGCTGGGCTTCGGCACGATGGCCCTGATGACCCCCGCCGAGCACACCACCGTCGCCACCGGCTGGCTCGAGCCGGGCTGGAGCTGGGACAAGGCCCAGAAGATCTGGGACGACTTCGCCGCCGACGGGCGGCTCGACGGGCCCGTCACGCCCACCTCGCCCTCGGAGGACGGCAAGACGCACATCGCCACACTCGGCGTGGAGTTCGACCTGCCCCCGGGCCAGACCGACAACGTCATCTTCGTGCTGGCGTGGCACTTCCCCTGGCGGCGCGTGCCCGACATGCAGCCCACCCGCGGCCATGGCCTCATCCAGGCCCACTACGCCACCCGCTTCGACGACGCCTGGGCCGTCGGCATACACACCCTCGAGCACGTCCACGACCTGCGGGCCCAGAGCCGCAGCTTCGAGGAGGCCCTGCTGGACACCACCCTGCCCGGCCACGTCCTCGAGGCCGTCGCCACGCAGACCTGCATCCTCAAGACCAACACCGTCCTGTGGCTGGACACGCCGGCGGCCGAGCCGGGCGGGCGGATCATGGCCTTCGAGGGCTGCAGCGACAAGAGCGGCTGCTGCCCGATGAACTGCACCCACGTCTGGAACTACGAGCAGACGCTCGCGCACCTGTTCCCCGAGCTCGAGCGGACGATGCGCCTGACCGACTTCGAGGACAACCTCCACGACAGCGGCGCGATGAGCTTCCGCACCGCCCTGCCGCTGGGCACGGGCCTGCCGGTGTGGTGCCCGCAGAACCCCGCCGCCGACGGGCAGTTCGGCACCGTCGTCAAGCTCTACCGCGACTGGCAGCTCTGCGGCGAGCTGGACTTCCTCGAGCGGCTCTACCCGGCCGCCAAGGCTGCGCTGGACTTCGCCCAGAGCGGCTTTGCGAAGTGGGACGCCGACGGCGACGGCGTGCTGGAGGGCATCCAGCACAACACCTACGACATCGACTTCCATGGCCCCAACACCATGGTCGGCTCGCTCTACATCGCCGGCCTGCTGGCGGGCATCGCCATGGCCGAGGCGATGGGCGATGAGCAGTCGGCCAACCGCTGGCGCCAGCTGGCCGACAAGGCCCGCACCGGCTACGAGAAACTCTTCAACGGCGAGTACTACCGCCAGGACGTCGTCGAGCACGCCGAGCCCTTCAAGGACGGCTGGGGCAAGGAGCAGCCCGCCGGCCGACCCAAGTACCAGCACGGCCAGGGCTGCCTGAGCGACCAGCTGCTGGGCCAGTGGGCCGCCCACGTCGCCGGCCTGGGCCACGTGCTCGAGCCCGCCCACGTCCGCCAGGCCATGGAGAGCATCTTCCGCCACAACTGGCGGGCCGACCTGAGCGACCACGAGTCGGTCCAGCGGACCTACGCCCTCAACGACGAGGCCGGCCTGCTGCTGTGCACCTGGCCCCGGGGCGAGCGGGAGACCTTCCCCTTCCCCTACAGCGACGAGGTGTGGACCGGCATCGAGTACCAGGTGGCGGCGGGGCTGATCTACGAGGGCTTCGTCGACGAGGGGCTCGCCATCGTCTACGCCATCCGCGAGCGGCACGACGGCTTCCGCCGAAACCCCTACGACGAGCCGGAGTGCGGCCACTACTACGCGCGGGCCCTGGCCAGCTGGAGCGTCCTGCTGGCCCTGACCGGCCAGCGCTACAGCGCCGTCGAGCAGTCCCTCCGCGTCGCCCCGGCCATCAACGAGCGGGAGTTCCGCTGCCTGGTGACCCTGGGCAACGCCTGGGGCCGATTCGGACAGGACTACCGCGACCGCAAGCTGCTGGCCCGCCTGGAGGTCAGCTACGGCCAGACCGCCCTGCGAACGCTGCAACTGGCCTGGCCGGGCGAAAAGGCCCCCGCCAGCGTCGGCGTCTCGGCCAGCCGAAACGACTCGGCCCTGGACGGCGCCGCCGTCCGCATCGAAGCCGGGCAACTGGAGATCACCCTGGCCGAGCCGGTGACCCTCGCCGCCGGCGACGCACTGCAGGTGGAGATCCGGTAGGTCCCCGTGGGCTCTGTTCGAGCCAGGCGAGGCCCGGCAGCGGATACGGCGTGCAGTCAGAAATGACAAGCGCGGGTGCCCCGGGCAAGCGGGGCGTCAGCACCGCTCGCCCGGCCGAGGGCGGAGGCGGTTGATTCAGGCGACCGGGTCCCGCCCGGGCCGGGCGAGCCTGCGGCTTGCCCGGGGCACCCAGCCATGGACCCCCGCGCGCAACGGGCAGTGGGTCTGGAGACCGATGATGTTCCGACTGGCGATGGCATGGCTGTGCGTGGCGACGGCCCTGGCGGCCGGCGAGCCGGTGCCGGAGGTTCCCCCGCCGTCGGAGACGTTCCAGGCGCTGTGGGACTCGCGTCCCATCCGCCAGCAGCCCACATACCGGATGGTCTTCGTCCGCGTGGTCGGCGAGCCGACGCCGGCCGGCCAGCGGCAGAGCCGCATCCGCTTGACGGTGCTGGCCGACCCGGCCCAGGCCGAGCCGGTCAAACCCTACGCCACCGTCGCCACCTGGTACGACTTTTCCGGCGTGGACAAGCCCCCCGCCCCCGGGGCCGAGGTGTACCTGGTGCTCGTGCACGACCGGGCCGGGGCCGACGGCCAGAGCGACTTCCGCCTGACGCCGATGCGCTACGCCCTCCGCGCCCCGCCCGCCCCGGCCGAGGGCGACGGGCGCCCCAGCGGGCCCGTCAGCGTCCGCCAGCGGTGTTTCCTGCCGGTCGGGCCGCCCGAGGGGCCCCTGGGCCGGGCGGTGACTGAGCTGCTGCTGGCCCCGCCGCCCGAGCCGGCCGAGCGGCTGACGGCCCTGCTCCGCCACGCCAGCAGCGCCGACAGCGACGCCCGCGACTTCGCCGCCAGCCTGGCGGCCGCCACCGGCATCCCCCTGCCGGCCCCGCCCGCCGACGCCGAGGCCCGCGAGGCCTTCGCCGCCCTGGTTTTGTCGAGCGACGACCTGGCCACGCGCCGCCGGCTGGCCCAGGCCTACCGCGTCAGCGAGGCCGACATCCTGCCGGACCGGCCCGAGACGCTCGGCCGGCTGTTGAACCACGACGATCAGCCGACCGCCCAGGCCGTCGCCGCCAACCTCCGCCACGCCGCCGACCGGGCCGAGAGCCTCAGGCCCCTGCTGGAGCCGCTGCTGACGGCGCCGGTCGACCCGCCGACCCGCCGGATCGCCGTGCTGGGGGCCCTGTGGAGCTGGGGCGAGCGGGCCCTGCTGTTCGAGTCGGCCCTGCGGGCGCTGGCGACGGACGCCGGGGCCGCCCGGCCCAACTCCACCGACCGCTGGGCCGCCCTGGGCATCCTGCTGGACGCGGGGGTCGCCGACGCCGAGGCGCTGATCCTGGCCACGCTGGACACGGTGCGGTCCTCGGTGGCCATGGAGCACGCCGTGCGGCTGAGGCTCAACGCCGTCGTGCCCGGCGTGCTGGAGGGCCCCGACGCCCGCAAGGCCTGGACCGTCAGCCGGGCCCACGCCGTCGCCCTGCTGACCGGCGAAGACCGCGGAACCGACTTCGAGCCCTACGCCGACTGGTGGGCCCGCCAGCGCCAGGCCGGCCTGGCCGAGGCCCTGCTGGCCCACGACTTCCTCGCGCCCCAGGCCCAGCAGCAGGCCCGCCAGTGGGTCGAGCAACTCGCCAGCGACCGCTTCGAGCAACGCCGCCACGCCCGCCAGGCCCTCTCGGCCATCCGCCCGGTGCCCCGGGCCCTCCTGGACGCCCTGGCCAGCGACGACCCCGAGGTCGCCCGCTCGGCCCGGACGATCCTCGAGCAGGCCCAGGCCGACCTCGCCACCACCCGCCGAGCCCTGCAGATCCACGCCAATCAGGAGCGGGCCGTCGGCGCTCATCTGAACCACTAGTGTCCAGAACCACGATCCTCTGTAACGATTTCTCCAGCCCCACCACCGGAGAAACTCCCCTGGGGCTCTGCCCCAGAGGCCGGGATTTTGCGCATTGGGGCCCACCGGCAGAGGCTCCAAGCCGTCCGCCCTCGGGCCCGGCCGGCAGGGGCGTGAGCCCATCCCATGCCGGAGGCCCGAAGCGATAAATCCCGGGGATGTGGGGGCAGAGCCCCCGCGCTGTTTCCTCGGGACCACCGGGCCGCCGTACGGATTCATGTTGGGCTGCAGGCGAAGCCCGCGCTGGGAGAACTGTGACCCCCATGCGTCCCTGGCTCCCGGAGTGCCCCTGGGTGCCCAGCCGTGATGGGCGGACCAGCCCTTTGGAGTGCGGCGAGTCATCGCCGCTTCGGCTCGGTGGCGGCTAAGCCAAAGCGGCGTCGAGGCCGCCGCACTCCATATTGCGCCCGCGCCCTGGGTCTGCATCGGTTGGTGCGACTGACGAGGCGGCGCCGGAAGATGTGGCTACGAACGCCGTAGCCACAGCACCGGGTCGGTCCTTGGGCTTGTGTAGATAGGACAGGAGGCCATCCCTGGGCCTGGGCACAAGGCGCATGGGCAGACGGCGGGGGCGATCGGCAGGCGGTTACTCGGCGCGGCGGAAGTTCAGGTCGACCAGCTCGCCGGGGGTCAGCGTGTTGCCGGGGGGCAGCAGGATGGTGACGGGCAGGCCCCATTCGAGGGCCTCGGGGGTACGCAGCTGGTGGACGGGGATGGGCTCGATGTGCGAGCCGACGCGCGCGACTTCAGCGGGGACGCCGGGGTGTCGGCCCAGGCGGGGGCGAACCGTCACCGGCATGCCGGGCTGGACGTCGAGGCGCTGGCCCTCGCGGAGGTAGGCGACGACCGTCTGGCTGCGCCCGGCGGCAACGGAGAGGACCACGTCGCCGGCCCGCACGGCCTGGCCGGGCAGGCGGTGCACCGCGCAGACGCGCCCCGACATCGGCGAGCGCACGACGAGCCCCTCGGCGCGGACCTCGAGCTCCTCCACGCGGGCCCGCTGGACGTCGATCGCCTGGCGGAGCGGGGCGAGCACCGAGTCCACCGCCAGCTGCTCCTGCTCGGTCTGGGAGTACTCGTTGAGCCGCTCGCGGGTGGTCTGAAGCTGCTGGCGGGCCTGCTCCAGGGCCCGCTCGAGGCCCTCGACGCGCTCGGCGGCCTCATCGCGGACGAGCCTCAGCGTCGTCAGCGTGTAGTCGGTCTCCACGCCGCGTTCGAAGGCGGCCTGGGTGGCCCGCAGCTCGGCCTGGGCCCGCAGCAGGTCGATCCGCTCGGTCTGCAGCGTCGCCTGGCGGTCGAGCAGGTTCAGCTCGAGCTGCTCGACGTCCAGCGCCAGGCGGCGCAGGTCGGTCAGGCGGTCGTACGTTTCGCGGGCGGCGTCGCGCTGCAGCTCGGCGGCGGTGGCCCGCACCTGCGATTCGGTCTGGGCCAGCTCGCCCCGCAACGCGCGGAGCTGGGCCTGCACTTCGCGGTCGTCCAGGCGGGCGAGGACCTGCCCGGCCCGGACCTCATCGAGCAGTTCGGGCCAGCCCTCCGCCGGTGCCAGCAGCGTGCCGTCGAGCCCGCTGGCCAGGTCCACCCGCAGGGCCTGCACCTCGCCAGTGGCCTGGGGCAGGGCGGCCTGCCGCTGCCACAGCCAGCCGGTGGCCAGCACGGCCAGCGCGAACACCGTCACCGGCACCAGGCGATAGCGGATCTGCTGCAGGTGGCGCCACAGCGGCGTTCGGATGCGGGCGGTTGAGGCCATGGGTCAGATCTCCGATTCGTCTTCGCGCAGGTACAGCGAGGCGTGGGCCACGCCGGGCACCGTCTCCAGTTCGCCGAGCAGCTCGCCCGTCCGCGACGGGTCGCGCAGCAGCAGCCGGTAGGACAGGTCCAGCTCGCTGGGCCCGGCGCGGCGCTGGCTGGCCAACTGCGTGCGGGCGGCGTGTCGGCCCAGGATGGGCCGAAGGGCCTTGGTCGGCACCTCCTCGCCCGCCCACTGCACCGAGAGGATTACGTCGTAGTGATGCCGGCTGCCGAAGCTCGTCAGCCGAATGTAGATGTACAGGGCGGCCACGAACAGCCCGCCCAGCAGGGCCGTGCTGAAATTGTGCGTGCCGACGGCCATGCCCTCCACGATCGCCCAGAGCACGAACGTCGTGTCGCGCGTGTCCTTCAGGACGTTGCGGAAGCGGACCACCGCGAAGACCGCCAGCAGCCCGAAGGCGATTACGATGTTGCCGGTCATCAGCGTCATTACCAGCGAGACGATCACCGGCAGGACCATCAGCGAGGCCACGAACATCCGCGAGTAGCTCAGCCCCGTGTGCGAGAGCATGTACACCCAGCCGATGACGTGCCCGATCACCAGTGCGAGCATCAGCGTCAGCAGGCCCATCTCCCAGTTGGCCAGCGCCGAGCCGGTGTCGCCGCGGGTGAGCATCTCCAGCACTTCGTTCATCGCTCGACCTCCAGGTGGCGCAGCAGCGTCGGCTGGTACTTGCCGGCCAGCGCGTGCACACAGGTGACGTACTTGGCCATGCTGCGGCGCTCGAGGTTGAAGATCCGCACCATCTCGCGCATCCAGACCGGGAAACGGTCGGTAAACTTGAGCTCCAGGATCACGCCCTCGACGCCGGGGTCGATGTCCTGGCCAGGGCCCAGCGGCGAGAGGCGGTTGTGGTGTCGCGTGGCCCGCAGGCCGCGGTCGAAGGTCAGCCGAACGGCGTTGGAGTCCTGCGAGCAGTAGGCCTCGCGGAGGTAGGCCACGTGCACCGTGCCGGACGCCCGCATCCGCGAGCGGAGTTCGCAGAACCGCTGCAGGGCCCCGAAGGCCTGGTCGCTGAGCTTGACCAGGTCCTCGCGGCGAGGCCAGTGGCCCGCCAGCAGCCGATCGACCGCGTCGCGCCGCACGGCCGAGCGTTCCTTGCAGATCACGTCGTTGACGCGGCGCTTGATCTCGAAAAAGGCCGGGCCCGTCCCGTCGCGGTCGTAGGTGCGGATGCGGAGTTTGAAGCGGTTGCGGTCGCCGGACATCGTCGCCCGGCACAGGGCCAGGTCGTCGCTGTCGAGGTAGAGATTGTAGATCGGGTACTCGAAATTCGGCCGGCCCAGCGCGTACGGATCGTGGTCCAGGTAGCTCATCGCAAAGTCGCGAATGGCGTGAGCCCTACGCTCGTCGATGAGGTACTTGAGCTCGTAACGGTTGGCTTGCAGTCGTGGAGCAGCAGGCATGGTCGTCGCTACAGTCCCTGCACGGATGGCCTACGTTCGTCTACATCTCACAGCAACCCCCCGCCCGGTCGGGGCGGCCCTCCTTCCCTACAACAGCTTAACGGAATCTTAAGTATCTCACATTCACCACGTTTTGCAAGAGATATGAAGAGCGTCCGCCCCCTTTTCCGCCACAGACGCCCTCGCCGTGGGCCCGGCCAGACACGCCCAGTGCGGCTATGACCCGAAATCACCAACTATGAACCGGTTGCATGCACACAGGCCCGCCCCGTGCCCGGCTGGTCTGGGGGTTCGCCGGCCACGAGGGCCGGGGCGGAGGCGGGTCTGCCGATGGCGGCCCCCGGCGGGTGGACAGGTCCTCTGGCAGGGCCGAACCGACCTCAGTCGCCGCGGGGCGGCGCATCGGGTCCGACGGGATCCGGCTGTCGGGGCAGCGTCACCGTCAGCGTGGTCCCCTGGCCCACCCGGCTGGGGAGCTGGAGCTGCGCCCCGAGGCGTTCGGCGGCGTACTTCACGATCGCCAGGCCCAGGCCCGTGCCGCGGACCCGCGAGTCGCCGCTGCGGGAGCTGTCGGCCTGGTAGAATCGCTCGAAGACGCGGGTCTGCTGCTCGGGCTCGATGCCGCAGCCGGTGTCCTGCACGGTCAGGCGGACCTCGCGGTCGTCGGCCTCGAAGCGGCAGCGGACCTGCCCGCCGGCGGGGGTGAACTTGAGGGCGTTGTCGATGAGGTTCTGCAGGATCAGCTGGACCAGCCGACGGTCGGTCCGGACGGTCGCGTCGGGCTCGGACGCCTCGACGGCCAGGGCGATGGCCTTCTCGTCGGCCCGGGCGGCGAACTGCCCCTGGGCCCACCCGGCCAGGGCGCCCAGGGTCATCTCCTCGGTGCGGGGGCGGCGGCGGGCCTGCTCGACCATGTGCAGGTCCAGCAGGTCGTTGGTCATGTTCTCCAGGCGGCGGACGTGGCGGTCGAGCATGTCGGTGAACTTGGCCAGGGCCTCGCGGTCGTCCGGCTCGATGGCGGCCAGCGAGTCGACGACGGCCCGCAGCGTCGCCAGCGGCGTGCGGAGCTCGTGGCTGGCGTTGGCGACGAACTCGCTCTTGATGGTGGCCATGCGGGCGATGTCCGTGACGTCGCGGATCACCAGCAGCGTGTGGATGCCGTCCGGCCGGCCGGCGGGCAGCTCGTCGGCGCGGAGGTCCAGCGTGAGACGCCGCCCCTGCAGCTCGGCCTCGAATTGCCGGCTCACCGGCCGATCCGCCCCCAGGGCGCCCAGCGCCTCGAGGATCTCCGGCACGCGCACGACCGATTGGACGTGCCGGCCCGTGACGGGCCCCGGCGAGGGCGCCAGGATCGCGCCGGCCGACTGGTTCATGAACAGGATGTGCCCGCCCTCGTCCAGGCCGATCACGCCCTCGCGGAGGTTGCTCACGACGGTCTGGAGGTTCTCACGCTGGGCGGCGATGGTCTCGATCTGCGTGCGGATGCTGCGGCGCATGTCGTTGAGGGCGCTGCTCAGCTCGGCCGTCTCGCGCGAGCCGGCGATGGCCGCCCGCGCCGTCAGGTCGCCGGCGGCGACCCGGCGGGCGACGGCGCTGATCTGCCGCAGCGGGCGCGACCAGACCCAGCTGATCAGCGCGCCCAGCGCGACCGACGCCACCGCCGCCGCCAGGGCCGACCACATCAGCGCGGTCCAGATGAAGCTGCGGCCCTCGACGATCGTCTTGACCGGCGTGGCCAGCCGAACCACCCCCACGATCCGCCCGTCCTGCTCAACCGGCAGGGCCAGGTAGTGGAACGCCCGCTCCAGCGTCGCGCTGGGGCGCACGTCCCGCCCCAGCGCCCGCGCGTTGAGGGCGCGGAGGATCTCGGGCCGGTCGGGCGTCTTGTGGTTGGCCATCGTCCCCGGCTCGGCGTCGCTGTCGGCGCGGACCTGCCCGTCGGCGGCGATCAGCGTCAGCCGACTGGGGATCTCGGCCATCAGGGCCTTGACCTGGCCATCGAGGGCAGGGTCGGGCTGGTTCCAGGCCTGCTCGAAGTGAACCTGCAGCACGTGCAGGAGCCGCTCGTCCTGGGCCCGCTCGCGCTGCTGGGCGCGGTCGTTGAGGTAGACGTAGGCCACCCCGCAGCTGACGGCGATGATCACGCCGACCAGCAGCAGGTTGCCCGCGAAAAGCGTGACGGTAAAGCTACGCCGTTTCATTTTCCTCCAGCGCCAGTCGATAGCCGACGCCCCGGACGGTCTGGATGAACTTGCGGGCGGGCCCGAGCTTGCGCCGCAGGGCCGTCAGGTGCACGTCGATGGTGCGGTCGGTGACGACCGCGTCGTAGCCGATCACCCGGTCGATGAGCTGGTCGCGGCTGAGCACCCGCCCGCGCGCGCCGATGATCGCCACCAGCAGGCGAAACTCCGTCAGCGTCAACCTCACCGGCCTGTCGTCCACGAACACGTGGTGCGTGTCCTGGTTGACACGGATGGGCCCGGCCTCCAGCAGGCCCTTCTCGCCGGCCGGCGAACCCTCGCTCCGTCGCAGCACCGCCGCCACCCGCGCCAGCAGCACCGACATGCTGAAGGGCTTGGTCACGTAGTCGTCGGCCCCGAGGTGCAGACCGACCACCACATCGGACTCCTCGCTGCGGGCCGTCAGCAGGATCACCGGCACGCCGCCGGTGCGGGGGTCGCCGCGGAGCTCCTTGAGCAGGTCCGTGCCGCTCATCGCCGGCAGCATGATGTCCACCAGGGCCAGGTCCGGCGGGTTCGAGCGGATCTTCCGCAGGCCCGTCAGGCCGTCATGGGCGACCTCGACCTCGTAGTGCTCGCGCTTAAGCCGCAAGGCCACCAGCTCGGCCATGTCGCGCTCATCCTCGACGATCACGATGCGTTTGCTGGACATGGCCGCCATTCTACCACTGCCCCCCGCCGGGCCACAACGGGCCCTCCAAGCCGTAGCGCAATCTTAACCGCCAGACAACGGCCCCTTAGCGCCCGGCTTCTATGCTTACCTGCGACGGGGGGAAAGCTCCCGCCGGGCCCGGCAAATTGGCGCGTCCTTAACGAAGCCTTTGCCGGACCTTTGAAGCCGCACCGTAGAAACACTCGGGCCCCGGGACGTTTCCCAGGGGTGACCGAAGGTTCCTACCCGAATCAGGAGACATGCCATGATGCGGAATCGATGGACAGCGGCCGTCGTGCTGGCCGGGTGCGTGCTGGGGATCAGTGCCGCCGCCTGGGCGCAGAGCCGGCAAATGACCATTGAGGGCTCCACGACCGTCGGGCCGATCGCCGACGCCTTCGCCGAGGCCTTCATGAAGACCCACGAGGACGCCAGCATCACCGTCAAGAAGACCGGCTCGGGCGACGGGGCGGCCGCCCTGATCGACGGGCGGGCCACCGTGGCCACCATGAGCCGCTTCATGAAGGACTCCGAGTTCGCCAAGGCCGTCGAAAACGGCGTCATGCCCGTGGCCCACGTGGTGGGAATGGATGGCGTGGCCGTCATCGTCCACCCTTCCAACCCCATCAGCGAGCTGACCACCGAGCAGCTCCGCCAGATCTACACCGGCCAGGTCACCAACTGGAGCCAGCTGGGCGGGCCCAACATGCCCATCGTCGCCATCAGCCGCGACACCTCCTCGGGCACCTACGAGGTATTCCACGAGAAGGCCGTCTACAAGCAGAACATGGCCGGCTCGGTCGAGTACGTCAACTCCAACCCCCAGGCCTTCGCCCGCGTCAAGAGCACCCAGGGCGGCATCGGCTACGTGGGCCTGGGCTTCGTCCAGGCGGGCATCAAGGCCGTCAGGGTCAACGGCGTGCCGGCCAACCGCGCCACCGTCGCCAGCGGGCGCTACCCGATCGCCAGGCCGCTGTTCCTGTTCACCGACGGCTACCCGGAGCCCGGCTCGATGCTCTTCGACTTCATGACCTTCCACCTGACCGAGCGCGGCCAGGAGATCATCGACGCCAAGGGCTTCGTCCCGCTGACGAACTACTAACCAAGGCAGCTTTCCGTGCCAGACAACGCGACACAAGCGGTTCAACCGCAGCGGGCAGCGACGGCCGATTTCGATCGGCCGTTGCTGCTTACCCCCAGCCAGGACCTCACCGGTTTCATCAGCCGACTGGTCGGGCGGGTGCTGCTGCTGACGATCACCAGCACCACCATCCTGGCGGTGCTGCTGATCTTCGTGTTCATCATCCAGCGGGCCTGGCCCTTCGTGGCGGCCGGCGGGCTCGCCGAGATGTTCGGCAGCCGCCACTGGCGGCCCACGGCCGAGGCACCGCAGTTCGGCGCCCTGACGATGCTGTACGGCTCGGCCCTGGTGACGGTCGGGGCGATGCTCTTCGCCGTGCCGATCGGCCTGCTGGCGGCGGTGTTCCTCAGCGACATGGTCAGCTTCCGCATCCGCCAGCTGATCAAGCCGGTCATCGAGATCCTGGCGGCGATCCCGTCGGTGGCCTACGGATTCTTCGCGATCCTGGTGCTGGCACCGTGGATGCAGGAGCACCTGAACCTGAGCACCGGCGCCAACGCCCTGAACGCCTCGCTCATGCTGGGGATCATGGCGATCCCGACGATCATCAGCATCTCGGAGGACTCGCTGTTCGCGGCCGGCCGAGAGCTGCGCGAGGGCGGCTACGCCCTGGGCTCGACCCGGGCCGAGATGCTGCTGCGGGTCGTGATCCCGGCGGCCCATAGCGGCATCCTGGCGGCGATCATCCTGGGCATCATGCGGGCCGTCGGCGAGACCATGCTGGTATGGATGGCCTCGGGCAACGCCACGCAGATCCCCAGCCCCTGGTGGGACCTGACGGCCTCGATCCGCACGCTGACGGCGAGCATCGCCGCCGAGATGACCGAGGCGCCCGAGGGCGGCATCCACCGCCAGAGCCTCTTCACCCTGGGCCTGATCCTGCTGGGCATTACCTTTGGGCTGAACCTCGCCAGCGAGTACTTCCTCTCCAAGGCCAAGCGGGCCCTGCACGGGGGCAAACCATGAGACAGCTGGTGCGCATCGTGTTCAACCGGGCCTTTACCGCCCTCGCCGCCGCCAGCGTCCTGCTGATGACGGTCGCCCTGGTGGTCATCCTGGGCCCGATCTTCTGGCGTGGCAGCAGCGCGGTGATCTTCCGCGGCACGGTCGAGTACCGCGCCATGATGCTCGGCGAGTTCCATCGCGGCGACACCGGGGCGCTGCAGGCCGAGATGCAGGCCGCCCACGCCGCCCGCGCGCCGGTCTACGCGATCCTCGACGAGTTCCGCCGGGGCATCGACACGGGCCGCATCGAGGATCAGATCAACCACGCCTATCGCCAGCTGCGCCCCCAGCTGGACAACCGCGTCGCGGCCGGCCGAATCACCGAGGAACAGGCCGACGCCCTGCGCAGCGACGCCCGCGCGGTCCGCAACGCCATCCGCGCCGCCCTGGAGACGACCGACTCGGCCGAGGCCCTGGCCCACCTCGACGAGGCCCTGAGCCACCCCGCCCGGCCGGCCCTGACCGACACGGTGGCGGCCGGGCTGTTCAGCGAGGCCCAGCGCTATCGCCAGATCGCCCAGACCGTCGACCTGGGCCGGCGCGACGTGTACCTCGCGGAGTTCCAGGAGGCGACCGCTATCCTCCGCGAGCTGCTGGGCCCCCGCCCCGGCGACCCGGTGCCGCTTCTGGCGGAGATGCGCTACGGCGCGACCCGCTGGGACCGCGCGTCGATCCTGCTGGACCGCCTGCTCTACGACAGCCAGTGGCAGGCCATCGAGCCGGGCCAGCCGCTCGTGGAGGCCCGCGTGCGCCGGGCCGAGGTCTTCGAGGGCACCGTGATGGCCGAGCTCTTCCCGCTGATGGAGCAGGAGCTGCCCGCGATGCTGCGGCCTGAGCGGACCTTCTACTGGCGCTACTTCATCGACCCCAGCACGCCGGGCAACCTCTTCGGCGGCGTGGGCAAGGAGATGTACGGCACGATCCTGCTGACGATCGTGCCGATGGTGGTGGCCTTTCCCATCGGCCTGGTGTGCGCAGCCTACCTGGTCGAGTGCGCGCGCGAATCGCTGTTCATTCGCGTGATCCGCACCTGCATCAATACGCTGGCGGGCGTGCCGAGCATCGTCTTCGGCCTGTTCGGCCTGGCGTTTTTCGTGATGTGGCTCCAGCCAGCCCTGGGCCTGCCGCGGGACATCAGCATCCTGGCCGGCGGGCTGACGCTGGCGGTGCTGGTGCTGCCGATCCTCATCCGCGCCAGCGAAGAGGCCATCCGCTCGGTGCCCCCGACCTACAAGGAGGCGTCGCTGGCGCTGGGCGCGGGGGGCCTGCGGACCTTCCTGGCTGTGACCTTCCCGGCGGCGCTTCCCGGCGTGCTGACCGGCGTGATCCTCAGCATGAGCCGCGCCGCCGGCGAGACGGCCGTCGTCCTGTTCACCGCCGCTGTCGCCGTACGGGCCGGCTTCCCCGACGGGCTGCTCGACCAGACGCTGGCCCTGCCGGTCAGCGCGTACTTCTTCGCGACGGCGGACAACCTGGCCCAGAAGGCCCCCCACAACCAGTACGGCATGGTCATGGCCCTGGTGGGGCTGGTGCTGGTGCTCAACGTGGCCGCCATCCTGGTCCGCTCGCGGGTCAGCCGCAAGCTCCGCGGCCAGTAAGGATCGCCGTATGAACGACCAGACCAAGGAGAACCCCGTGGAAACCACCGCCCCCGCCCCGCAGCGAAGCCTCTCCCGCGGAATCGAGCTCGGCGGGCGTCACCGCCCGGCCGTCCAGGCCGGCCCGGCTGAGGTCTGCTGCGAGCCGATCATCCGCTCGGAGGCCTTCAGCCTCTACTACGGCCCCAAGGCCGGCGTACACGCGATCGACCTGGAGATCTACCCCTGCTCGGTGACGGCCATCATCGGGCCCAGCGGCTGCGGCAAGAGCACCTTCCTGCGCAGCATCAACCGCATGAACGACCTGGTGCCCAACACCCGCGCCGAGGGCGTCCTGGCGGTCAACGGCACCAACGTCTACGACCCGCGGGTCAACCTGGTCAACCTCCGCCAGCAGGTCGGCATGGTCTTCCAGAAGCCCAACCCCTTCCCCAAGAGCATCTACGACAACGTCGCCTTCGGGCCGCGCCTGCAGGGCATCCGCCGGCGCAGCGCCCTGGACGAGGTCGTCGAGCAGAGCCTCCGCGACGCCGCCCTGTGGGAAGAGGTCAAGGACGAGCTGCGCAAGAACGCCCTGGCCCTGTCCGGCGGCCAGCAGCAGCGCCTGTGCATCGCGCGGGCCCTGGCGACCCGGCCCCGCGTGCTGCTGATGGACGAGCCCTGCTCGGCCCTGGACCCGATCGCCACCGGGCGGATCGAGGAGCTCATCGGGCGCCTGCAGGACACCTACACCATCGTGATCGTGACGCACAACATGCAGCAGGCCGCCCGCGTGAGCGACAGGACGGCCTTCTTCTGCATGGGCGAGCTGGTGGAAGTCGGCCTGACGCGCGACATTTTTACCAAGCCGCAGAAGAAACAGACCGAAGACTACATTACCGGCCGATTCGGCTAGGTGGGAGTGCATCCGTGTCGAATCTCGAGCAGCGTCTGGAAAAGCTGATGCTTCGCCTGGACCAGATGGGCCTGCGCGTTCAGCAGACCCTGATCGACGCGGTCCGCGCGGTCCGGCGGGGCGACCTGTCCGACGCCCTGCGGATCAAGGAGCAGGACACGCAGATCGACCGCGAGGAGGTCGAGATCGAACGCGAGTGCATCCGCCTGCTCGCGCTCTACCAGCCAGCCGCCATCGACCTGCGGGCCATTTGCACCATCATCAAGGTTAACAGCGACCTCGAGCGGATCGCCGACCTGGCCTCCAGCATCGCCAAGCGGACCAAGCACGTCGTCGCCGAGCCGCTCGATATCAACGACTACCCCGACCTGCTGGTCCTGGCCGACGAAGCCGTCGAAGCCGTCGGCCGAACGCTGCGGATGATCAACACCGCCGACGTCGCCGCCGCCCGCGCCATCATCGAATACGACAGTCGAATCGACCGCCGATACAAGGACTTCGTCAGCGGGGTCCTCAACGCCCAGCGCGACCGCGCCGGCGGGGTCGAGGTCGCCATGACGCTCATCCACCTGGCCAAGAGCTTCGAACGCATCGGCGACCTGTGCACCAACATCGCCGAGGACGTCATCTTCCTGCAGACCGGCGACGTCGTCCGCCACGCCGCCGCCTTCAGCCGTCAGCCGCTGTAGCGCGCAGGCCGGGTCGAACGCAGCGCGTAGGCCGGGTCGAACGCAGTGAGGCCCGGCAGGGCTCCCCCCCCAGCCCCGCCAACCGGCCGCTCTGCGCGCCCCCGATCCCAAGCGGCGATTCTCGCCGCACTCCAAAGCGGCGCTCCGCCTGTCGCGCAGAGACACCCAGGCGCGCCCGCCCTTGAACCGGCACGGCCATGCACCTACTCTTCCTGGGGCTGGGCCGTGAGGGCGAGCGGGGGCTTGATGGCGTCTTAGCCCCCTCTTCACCATTCAAGCTCCTTTGACAGAGCCTTAATTTCACCTTAGCGCGGGCCGGGACAATAGGCCGCCAGCGGAACGCGGTCGTGGAGAGCCGCCGTCCGCCCCACCTTGCGTGCGAAAGGAGCCGTGAATGCAACGGATCGGACAAGCCTTGGCCCTGGGACTGCTCGTA
This sequence comes from Phycisphaerae bacterium, assembly GCA_041687295.1. GTDB lineage: Bacteria > Planctomycetota > Phycisphaerae > SM23-33 > FEN-1343 > JAWLCG01. Next base: position 22,185 of record JAWLCG010000021.1, read on the forward strand.
CTGGCCACCGCCACCGGTGCCTGGGCCCAGGACACCCGCGTCGAGGAACTGCAGCAGACTGTCGAGGCTCTCAAGAACCGCCTGCGGGACACCGAGCGGCGGCTCGCCGAGATCGAGGGCCGCAACCAGGCCGGCCTGACCCGCGAGGACGTCATGGCCATCCTCGCCGAGCTCGAGGCCGAGCCCGGTCCCGGCGACCCGTGGGACATGCGGGTCTTCTGGAAGAACGGCCTGAACTTCGCCACCGCCAACGAGGCCGTCACCGCCAAGATCGGCGGGCGGGTGTACATCGACTACGGCTGCCTGGCCGGCGGCGACCTGCAGGACGCCCCGTTCAACACCGACCTCGAGGGCGGCGCCGAGATCCGCACGGCCCGGCTGAACTTCGAGGCCGACCTGCACGACGTGCTGAAGATCAAGATGGAGTACGACTTCGCCCCCTCCGACAGCACCCCCAAGGACGTCTATCTGCAGTTCAAGAAGATCCCGGCCTTGGGCGCCCTGACGATCGGTCACTTCAAGGAGCCCTTCGGCCTGGAGGAGCTCACCAGCAGCCGCTACATCACCTTCATGGAGCGCAGCCTGGCCAGTACGCTCGTCCCCGGGCGCAACCTCGGTGCCGCCATTACCGGCGCCTTCGCCGAGAAGCGGGCGACCTACGCGGCCGGCATCTTCCGGCCTGACCAGGGCGACCCGGGCGACATCACGGCCGACAGCGGCTACGCCGCCACCGGCCGGCTGACCTGGGCACCGATCTACCAGGACAACGGCCGACGCGTCGTGCACCTCGGAGCCGCCTATAGCTGGCGCAACACCGGCGACGACACCGTCCGCTACCGCCAGCGGCCCGAGTTCCACCTGTTTGACACCCGCTTCACCGACACCGGCGCCTTCGTGGCCGACGACGTCCAGCTGGCCGGCGCCGAGTTCGCCTGGGTCGAGGGGCCCTTCTCGCTGCAGAGCGAGTACATCGGCGCCGTCGCCGACGTCGCCGGCGGCGGCACGGCCTGCCTGAGCGGCTTCTACGTCCAGGCCAGCTACTTCCTCACCGGCGAGCACCGCAACTACAAGCTCGGCTCCGGCGCGTTCGACCGCATCAAGGTCCTGAGGCCCTACGGCATCGATGGCGGATGGGGCGCCTGGGAAGTGGCTGCCCGTTACTCCTACGTCGACCTCGACGACGCCGCCGTCGCCGGCGCCGGGCTGGGGGCCAACGACGTCCAGGCCATGAGCCTGGGCCTGAACTGGTACCTCAATTCGAACGTGCGGCTGATGTGGAACTACATCCACAATTGCATCGACGGCGCAACCGACGACGCCAGCGTCGACATCTTCGCCATGCGTGTCCAGTTCGACTGGTAGCCTCCCTCGCCGCCCCCCCGGCGACCCCCAGCGGCCGGCGGCGCCCCTCTCTCCAGGGGCCCCGGCCCCCCCGGGGGCGGGGGCACCCCTTCCCCCCGGGGCCGCCGGCCGCCCCTTTTCATGTAGCCCCGGGCATGCCCGGGGGCTTCGCGGACTTCCCCCCAGACCGTAGGGCGCGCAGGTTCGCGGAGCGCAGCGGAGCCAGGGGCCGTGGCTACGGCGTTTGTAGCCACGCCTTTGGGTTCTCCCACTCGGCTCCCAGTCGATGCACAGGGGATCAACACGAATGGAAGATACGTCGTGACTTTGCCCCATCTTCCGTTCGTGCCATCGGCCCTGATTCGTGCCACTCGTGTCCATCGCCCTGCCGGCCCTGGCCGGACCGTCCTGGGTGCCCCCGCGCGACAGGCGGACCGCCCTTTTGGAGTGCGGCGAGTCATCGCCGCTTTGGCTCGATGGCGACCCAAGCCAAAGCGGCGATTGCATCGCCGCACTCCATACGGCGCTGGCGCCCTGGGCATCCATTGGCCAGTGCGACTGACGAGCAGGCGCCCCAGGACGTGGCTGCAAACGCCGCAGCCACGGCCCCCGGGCGGAGAGCGAGCGGTGGACCGCCCTCGCGGCACGCGGAACCTCGCCTCCGCTGGCGCTACGGCGAGAACCCACGTGCCCTACCGCGCCTGTCGCCACCAGGCGCTTGACGAATGTGTTCACATCGAACATAATACGACATTATGCCCCGCACCCCCCAACAGGCGCAGCGGCGCCAGCGACAGCTGCAGGCCTGGCTGGCCGAGCGGCAGAGCGTTTCGGTCGCCGAGGCCGCCCGGCGGCTGGGCGTCAGCGCGATGACGGTCCGGCGCGATCTGCGGGCGTTGGAGCAGTCGGGCCAGGTGCTGCGCTGCTACGGCGGGGCGGTGGCGGCCCAGCGGGTGACGCTGGAGTTCGCCTTCGACCAGCGCCACCGGTGCCGGCTCACGCAGAAACGGCGGATCGGCCAGGCGGCCGCCGCCCGCGTCGAGCCGGGCCAGACCGTCTTTCTGGACACCGGCACGACGACGGCCGAGATCGCCCGTGCCCTGGCCGGCCGGCCCGTCGCCTGCCGCGTGGTCACCAGCAGCCTCGTCGTCGCCAGCGCCCTGTGGGGCATCGAGCCGGTCGAGCTGATCCTGCTGGGCGGGCGCGTCCGCCGGGGCAGCCCCGACCTGGCCGGGCCGGGCACCGAGCTGCTGCTGGAACGGCTGGGGGGCGAGGTGGCCTTTCTCGGCAGCGACGGCGTGGACGTCGAGCGAGGCTGCTTCGCCGGCGATGCCGAGGCCGCCCGCGTCGCCGAGCGGATGGCCGCCGCCGCCCGCCGCGTCGTCGTGGTGGCCGATGCGACCAAGCTCGCCGCCCCCTCGGCCGTGCGGTACCTCGAGATCGAACAGATGGACGAACTGATCACCGACACCGACGCCGACGCCGCCGTCGTCCGCGCCCTTCGCCGACGCGGCGTGACGGTGACGCTGGCGTAGCAGGAGATGCACAGATGGACGCCGTAACCGACTCGATCGACCTGGAGGCCCTGCTGGACCGCATCTCGCCGCCGGGGGTCTCCGGGGCTGAGAGCCTGCGGGCGACGCGGTCGGCCCTGGCCTGGCTGGACGCCCAACCCCAGGCCGAGCTGCTGGCGCGGGTCGGGCAGCGCGTCGAGGGGCTCGTGCCCTTCACGCCGGTGGGCAAGGCCGCCCTGCAGGACTCCTACGGCGGCGACCAGGCCGGGCCGACCGACGACCTGCTGGCCGGGCGCGGGCTGTTCTAC
>JAWLCG010000022.1:0-25091 GCA_041687295.1 Phycisphaerae bacterium
CTCAGCCGAGCACGAGGCCCAGGCGTCGCTGCGGATTCAGCAGACCTGCATGGCCACCGGCCAGGCCGCTGGCACCGCCGCCGCCCTGAGCCTGCGGCAGGACCTGAGCCCACGCGAGCTGGACCCCATGCTCGTGGTGGAGCAACTGCGGAAAGACCGCGACGTCGTGCCGGCTGTGGAGTGGCCGCACTAACCTCACACCCATGCGTCCTGTGGAACCGGCGTGGCCGGTGAAAGGTCAGGTGACATAATGAGTGATTCAGTGGATCGAATGGCGGAAGAGGTGGTCATCGGCAAACGCCAATGCCCCGTGGACCATCTGCCGTCCGGCGTGCATCTGGATGAGGCCCTGGGGCTGGTCGTGGCCGAGGGCCTCAGCGGCCAAATCGTCCACCACCGGCCCGGCAGCGCCCTGTACGAGACCCGCGCGACCCGGACGCCGGGCGGCGAATACCTGCTGATGTTCCCGGCCGCCCTGCCCGGGTTCGAGAGCACGGGCCACTACAACAGCGAGGACGTCAAGTGCAACGAGCTGGTGGCGTACCGCTCGAAGGACCAGGGCCGATCCTGGCAGGGCCCGACCGTGCCGATGGACATTCCCTACAGCCAGCACGGGTTCATCCCGCTGATCCCGGCCGGCTCGGGCCGACTGTACTGCTTCGGCACCCAGCCGATGGTGCCGCTGTGGCACCGCCGGCACGGGCAGGGCGAGAACGCACCGATCGGCTACCGCTACAGCGACGACGACGGGCACCACTGGAGCGAGGTTCGGCTGATCCGCCCGACGAATGACCCCGATTTCACGGGCATGAGCGTGATGCGGATGTGCGAGACCGCCAGCGGCACCTGGCTGCTGGGTTCGCACGAAGGCGACTGGAGCTATCGGCCGCTCCAGACGCGGCAGTACGTGCTGCGCAGCGCAGATCAGGGCCAGAGCTGGCAGGTGCTGCCCCACCCCCGCCACGGCGGCTGGGCCGTGCTCCAGTATGGCCGGATGGACGAGGGCCGGCCGATTCACCTGGGCGATGACCGGGTGCTGATGATGCTCCGCACGCCCGAGGGGCACCTCTGGCAGACGCGCAGCGACGACGACGGCCAGACCTGGAGCGACCCGAAGCCCACGACGCTGGTGCACCCCGACGCCCCGCCGATGCTGTTCGCCCTGTCGGACGGACGGCTGGCGGCCTTCCACCACAACCGCTGCAGCACCAGTTGGGAGAACTACAAGGGCCTGGGGTCCAACCCCGAGGCCTTCCAGGACCGGGCCGAACTGTGGGTGTCGCTGTCGAGCGACCAGGGCGAGACGTGGTCCGAGCCGCGGTTCGTCCTGACCAACGCCCTGGCCCCGCGGGAGGGCAGCAGCCCGTTCCGCAGCTACCAGTGCTCGTACATGGACATGTTCGTGGACGAGGGCGTCTGCCACCTGTTCCTGCCGCACCGATGGGAACGGGCGCTGCACCTGACATTGGATGAAGTGGCCCTTGACCACCTGCCCACGCAGGCCCAACTGTAGACAGGAGGCCTCGCCGGTGAGTGAGCCCCGTGGCAGTGAGAGCGTCGCCGATGGGCACAGGGCCCCTGAGCCCGCCGTCAACGTCATGTACATCGACCCGCACGATCTCGGAGAGCATCTGGGCTGCTATGGCTACGCCTATGGGCAGAGCCCCAACCTCGATCGCCTGGCGGGCGAGGGGGTTCGGCTGAGCAGCTTCTTCGCCACGGCCCCCCAGTGCATGGCCAGCCGCAGCTCGGCCTTGTCGGGGTACTTCCCCGAAGAGGTCGGCGTGTACTGCCAGAACGGCCCCAGGCCCGGCGCCCTTCTCATGGCAGAGCACTTCCGCCGGCACGGCTACGCGACGCACCTGTGGAACACCCTCAATATTGCCATGGATCCAACGGATGCCGGATACGAGGTGGCCCGGCCGATGCCCCAGACGGCTGCCGACATCGCCCGGGTCCTTGGCGACCAGACGGACAGGCCGTTCTTCCTGCACGTGGGATTTGGCCTGGTGCATCGGCCCTTCGGGCAGTCGTTTGACCCGGACCTGGCCCGCCGTGTGGCCGTGCCTCCGGTCCTGCCAGACACGGCCGCCACGCGAGCGGATCTGGCGAGCTTCTATCAGAACGTGCGGGCGCTGGACGAGCGGGTTGGCCTGGTGCTGGAGGGGCTGGAGGCGGCGGGCCTGGCGTCCAGTACGCTGGTGGTCTTCACCAGCGATCACGGCCCGGCCCTGGCGCGTCACAAGCACACGCTCTACGACCCCGGGCTGCGCGTGGCGGGGCTGCTGCGCCTGCCGGGCGTGCTTCCGGCTGGCCGGGTGGTGGATGCGCTGACCAGCAACATCAACACCTTTCCGACCGTCTGCGAACTGGCGGGCATCCCGGCCCCCGCGACGCGGGGGGTCAGTATGGCGTCTCTGCTACGCGGAGACGGCGGCACCGGAAGTGGCCGCATCTTCGCGGGCGTGAACTATGCCCGGCGCACGCAGAAGCTGGACTACCACCCCACACGGTGCGTCCGCACGCGACGCCACAAGCTCATCCGCAACTACGTGCCGGAACCCTTCTACCTTGACAGCGGCTGGCTGGCCCGCTTCGAAGGGAGTTACGACAGCATCGAGGCGTGGCCCCTGTTCGGCCAGGAGAGCCCGCCGGTGGAGCTCTATGACCTCCAGGCGGATCCCTGGGAGATGCAGAACCTGGCCGGTCGACCGGAAGTCGCCGACGTGCAGGCCCAACTCGAAGCCGCTCTGCAGAGCCACCTGGAGGAGACACACGACCCCGTGCTTCAAGGCCCGGTCCCCAACCCGCTGGGCGAGCCCCTCAAGCCGCAGTGGGCCATAGAGGGCGGTCGCTACCGCCTCAACTACGACAGAGCCACCGAAGCAGGGGAGGACCCCTTCGAGGCGGGAACGCTCAGGGCGCTGAGCTGAGGCGCCGCAGCCTGGATCGGCAGCCCTCGCTTATGTCAGCTCCGCGCGCGTCGGCAGGGCCGGCAGGCGGCTCTCGGGCAAACGCAGGTAATGTACATGGCGCTTGGCGTGGTTGTAGAAGATGTGCAGCAGCCCGTCGCGGACGACTACATCGGCGTAGCAGACCTCTGGCGGTTGCGTCGCCAGGAAGGGCATGCTCTCTGGGGCGCAGGGGCGGGCGGCGTTGGCCAGCAGGAAGCGCGGCTCGCTCCAGGTGCGCCCGCGGTCGCGCGAAAGGCTGCTCCACAGCTCGTCGCGGGACTGGAGGTTGCCGCCCGGCTTGTTGTGGATCAGCGTCAGCAGAGTTTCGCCGTCCGACAGAAGCCAGACCATCGGCGGCGAGTCCGGATGCACCAGGGGAGTCGGCGCGGGGTCCGACCAGCTGCGCCCGTCGTCGCTGCTGCGCAGCTGCCAGAGATGACCCTCAGGTGTGCGCGTCAGCATCAGGTATTCGCCTCCGCCGGCGTTGAGGATGCGCCCCTCGAGCATGCGTTGCCACGGCTCCAGCCGCCAGCCGGACGGGCGGGGCCCCGGCAGCAGTTGCCAGCTCTCGCCACGATCCTCGCTGCGCAGCACGTACTGGTGATCGATCCGTTCCATGGGCCCGCCGGTGCGGGGGGTGGCGATGGTGTAGGTTCCCAGCAGCCAGGCGCCGGAGTCGGTCTCGCAGCCCTGCATGTGGTACACACCGCGCATGTCCGGATCGTTGGCGGGGCTGACGCGCCGGACGTCCGACCAGCTCAGGCCGTCGTCTTCCGACGTGCGGATGCCCAGCATGCCGGTGTGGGGCAGACGGATGAAATCGGGATGGAAGTCGGTCATGAAGGCCACGATGCGCTTGCCGCCCCGGGGGATCAGCGGGTTGAAGGCATGTTCGCAGTAGTCGGCCACCCAGGGAGCGGTCGGGCCGCTCCAGGTCGCCCCGTTGTCGCTTGAACGGTAGGCGACAATCTCGTTGAACTTCTGGGTGCGCCCCCACTGGTGCCCGCGACCGGTCACGCACATCATCAGCAGATCGCCATTGGGCGTGAAGCAGGCGCGCGGGGCCTCGCTGAAGTCGAACGGCCTGGGCCATCCGTGCAGGCGGCGAAGATCCACTCCGGCCGGAGCGACAATCCCCGCATCAGCATAGATGGCACAGCCCGGCGGCAAGTCGTCGATGGCACGCGGCTGCCCGCCGATCACCAGGGTGGTGGCCAGGGCGATGCCAAGCTCAGCCGCCGAGAATGTCCGATCTGCGTAGTCAAGGATGGGGCTGTGGTAAGCTTCCTGCACCACGAACTCCTTCGGCCATAGGTAATGGTTCCCGGTGAGTTGGCCACAGACCTATTGAGCAGTGCATAAATAGCTTAACTTCTCCACGCCACACGATGGCGTGAAGAACAACAGAGCTGACTGGGCCAAGATGGGTTCTGGCCATGTAGGGCAGCCCAAAAGCCATCCCGGGCCACGTTGCCAGCGTCTGCACTAGCCGGACGTAGCCTCCGGAATAGTTAACTTATTTATGCACTGCTCAGTAAGATGGCCACGATACGGAGTCGTCAGGCGACCTCGTGCTGTCCACGATTGGCCTTGCGAGACATGAGGCAGCATCTCCCAAAGGCGATGGATACCCTCACACCAGGGTCCCGCGGACACATTCCCGGCCGCGGTTCCAGTCATCGAGCGTGTGGAGCAACTCCTGGCGAATGGCGGCGCAGGCAGGCTCGTCGACCAGGTTACACAGTTCGTAGGGGTCGTCGGTCAGGTTCGTCATCAGCGTGGGTACCAGACCGTCCGCCCGTCGGTCGGCGGCGAGCTTCCAGGGGCCTTGGACCACCATGCACCACTCCTCGCCCCGCTCGCAGAACACGGGCCCGCTGCGATCCTGCGGCTCGCCCCGGAGCAGCGGGGCGAAGCTCTGCCCGTCCACCCCGGCCACGGGCGCCAGGCCAGCGAGTTCCAGGCAGGTCGGCATCATGTCGATCCCGCTGACCAGCGCCTCGCTCACGCGCCCGCCGGGCGTCTTGGGGACGTACGCCAGCAGCGGAATCCCCGCTGACTCCTCATGCGGGAGGCACTTGTTCTTCAGCCCGTGGCTGCCCTGCATGTCGCCGTGGTCGGAGGTGTAGATCACGGCCGTGTCCTCGGCCAGCCCCAGCGTCTCCAGCCGCTCCAGCAGCCGCCCGACGTTCGCGTCGATCTGCGTGCACATCGCGTTGTACAGCCGGATGTACTCGTCGAGGTTGTTGCCGTACCGCTGGTAGTCGGGGTCCCGCTCCACTGGCCGAGGACTGGGCGGGGAGAAGGTCGGGGTGTACGGGTCGATCTCGCGGCAGTTGGGTCGGTGGACGATGGGCCGGTCGGCGTACAGGGCGGCGTACTCGGGGGCGGGCTGCTCGGGGTAGTGCGGCGCCTGGTAAGCGACCATCAGCAGGAAGGGCCGATCCGCCATCCGCTCCAGGCGTTCGATCGCCAGATCGGTCGTCACGTCGGTGCGGTGGCGGTCGAAGCGGTGCTCCTGGCCGGCTTCGTCATGGAAGCAGACGTTGTCATGGAAGCCGTTGTAGCACTGGTAGCCGATGAACTGGCGGAAGCCGCCGCGCAGGGGCTCGGGGATCGGTCCGTTGCCATTGCCTCCGAGATGCCACTTGCCCACGAACGCTGTGTTGTAGCCACCGGCGTTGAAGGCGTCGGCGAAGGTCGTCGTGCCCGTCGGCAGGGGGGCCCCATTGCGGGTCACCCCGCAGTGGTGGGTGTACTGCCCGGTCAGCAGCGACCCGCGGAACGGGCCGCACACCGGATCGTTGGAGTAGCACCGCCGAAACCGCACGCCGCGGCTCGCCAGTGCGTCGAGGTTCGGGGTCTGCACGTTCGGGTTGCCCATGCAGCCCAGCGCGTCCCGTTGCTGCTGGTCGGAAAAGATGAAGAGCACGTTCATGTCACGGATACCTCTGCCGTTGGCTGCGGGGACGCCACTGGGGGCATGCACCGTCCCGCTCGGCTGAAGTATTGCACCATGGCGGCGGGCGCGCGTCAATGCTCCTTGCAGTGAAACGGCGAGGTCGCCCGCGAGTCCATGTTGTCGCGGTCCAGTCGAGGTAGTAACGCGGTCCGCCTGGGCCATGCCGTCAGCCGCGATCTGGTTCTCTGGGAGTACGGGCCCGTTGTTTTGGTCGCCACGCCCGGCGAGCCGGACAAGGACGGCGCCTTCATCGGCGGCCATGTGCTGGACGGTGAGGTACCCGTCATCGTCTACACTGGCGTTTCGCCCGAGGCGCAGTGTCAGGGCCGCATGCTGCTGGATGGAGGTACCGGCGTCTCCTACCCCGACGGCGACCAGGCCGCCGACGGCGGCGGGTTGTAGGTGATTGAGTCTCGGTTCGGCGAGGTTTCGTGCAGAACCCACCGGGTTCCTGGAGGTTAAATCCTCGGTGGCAGGTCCTTGACGCCGGCGCGTTGACTGCCTGCCGGGCATCTGGACGCGAAGTGACGCTGCGGGCCGAATGCCGCGACCTTCGAGTGCCGCTGGGCCCATCGCGGCCCCGGGGCGGGTAACCGACACATTGATGGAAAGGTAGGAGCATGACCAAGGTGAACGGAGGCGAACGCATCAGCCTTTGGGGGAGAACCGCCAGAGCCGTCTGTCTGCTGCTGCCCGTCCTGGCGGTGCTGGGCGGGTGTGGCAGCGCGACGGCGCAATCCGCTGGCGGAACCTTCGAGCCCCGCACGCCCGAGCGTGACCGGTGGTCGTGGAATCAGCACCATGCCCGGGCGACAGCGCAGGGGCAGTTGGAGTGGGCGCCCAGGCCATTCGCGTTCACGCCGGGCGAGTCGGTACGGTATATCGACTACGAAGGCGGCGATGACGCCAACGACGGCCTGAGCACCCAGACGCCCTGGCAGCACCACCCCTGGGACCCCAACGCCGCCGGCCAAGCCGCGCGGGCACAGGGCGTGCACACGTTCGTCTTCAAGCGCGGCAGCGTCTACCGCGGCAGCCTCATCGCGCAAGGCTCCGGCACGCCGGACGAGCCGATCCGCCTGACCAGCGATCCTGACTGGGGCCAGGGCGAGGCCGTCATCCAGGGCTCGGTCCACGTGACCGGCTGGACGCGCGGCGCCGCCCATCCGGACATCCCCCAGGGCGAGCGCGTCTGGTACGCCGACCTGGACTTCGCCCCGCGCAACGTCTTCGTGGTCGATGGCGAGCAGGTCCGACGGCTGCACCTGGCGCGGACGCCCAACTGGGAGGTCTCCGACCCGGATGACCCCAAGAGCGAGTGGTGGACCTGGGACCAGCCCGAATGGTGGCGGGGGCTCTGGACGATCGAGACCCAGGCCGGGCCCCGGCACATGGGCATCAGCAAGCACTTCACCGAGGACGTCGACCACTACGTCGGGGCCGTCCTGCGGACCGAGTACGGCAACGTGATGGGCACGCCATACCCCACGCGGGTGGAGGCCTTCGAGCCGGCGGAGGACTACGTCAGTCGCGAGGACCTCAATGAGGACTGGCGCTGGAATGACATCGAAGGCCGCCGCGGCGTGGTCTTCCAGGGCATGTGGTACGGCGACTCGACGAACATCCGCGAGAACCATCGCTTCTACCTCGAGGACAAGCCCCACTACCTCGACTCGGCCGGCGAGTTCTGGTTCGACCGCCGCGACGACGGCGGCGGTCGGCTGTACGTGCGCCTGCCCGACGACCGCGACCCCAACACCGCCCAGGTCGAGGCCGCCCGGCACATCCACCTGCTGCAGGACCGGGCCTCGCACGAGACGCCTGCCGAGGTGCACATCCTCTCGCCCGAGCAGGTCCGCGCCCTTACGACCGACGGCGTCAGCCACCTGGAGGTCAGTGGGCTGAGCTTCCGCTTCACCAACACCCACTGGGACCTGACGCTGCAGATGTGGGGCCATGAGGACGTGGCCAATGGGGCGATCCAGTTCCGCGGCTCGGGCGAGGGCATCCGCATCGCCAACAACACCTTCGAGCACGTGGCGATGGCCGTGCGCGTGGCCATGATCAACGACCGCTGCCGCATGACTGACCTGGAGGTCGTTGACAACAGGATCAGCTACCTCGACCACGGCGCGATCGGCATCGCCGACCGCGGCAACCGCGGACACATGGGTGACGTCCGGATCCTGCGCAACCGCCTGCACGAGGTGGGTCTGCGGGCCTATCGCAACTCGCATGGCCACGCCATCACGGTGGGCCATCCCGAGACCATGGAGATCGCCGGCAACGTCCTCACGCGGATGCATGGCGCGGGCATCCTGGTCAACGGCGGCAAGGGCAGCAGCAGCGCGGCCGACCGGCCGCTGGCGCGCAACCTGATCTACAACAACAGCGTGATCGACTCGCTGCTGCAGGCCGACGACTGGGGCGGCATCGCCACCTGGCAGGGCGGGCCGTGGTACGTGTACAACAACATTTCGGGCAACCCCGTCGGCCTGAAGTACACGGGCATGTCCCGCGACGGCTACGCCTACTACCAGGACGGGGGCTTCAAGAACTACCTGTTCAACAACGTCGCCTGGGGCCGGCCCATCACGATCAACGGCCGGGAGATTCCGGCCCAGGGCGCCTTTTACCAGGCCGTGCCGACGATTCTGAACCACTACTTCAATAACACCCTGCACGGGTTCGCCATGGGCTCGGGCTGGTCGCCCGCTGGGGGCCGGCAGCTCCACCTGGGCAACGTGTGGATGGACATCCACGGGGAGGTCTTCAACCACGGCCGGCAGAAGGAGGACGCCCAGGCCGAGTATCGCGACTACCTGCACTCCACGATCGGGTATGGGCACAACGTCTTCCGCAACGTCGGGAGCATCGGCACGCTGGAGGGCACCGGCTACGGCCGGCGCGACACGGTCGAGGGCTTCCGCGCCATCGCCGAGGAGTTCGGCCTCTGGGCCCGCGACGTGGGCATCGCGGCCGACGGGCCGCTGTTCGGCGACAGCGCGTCGCGGGACTACCGCCCCCAGGCGGGCTCGGCGGTCATCGACCGCGGCGTGCGGCTGTTCGTGCCGTGGGGCCTGTCAGCGATGGTGGGCGAGTGGAACTTCCGCCGCAACAACGCCGACCCGACCGTCGTCATCGACGAGCACTGGTACATGACCCCTTACCACGTGGACCGTTTCCAGTACCGCAACAAGCCCACGTACAACCTCAAGGCCGTCAACGTGACCGCCGAGGACTACACGCAGGGCCCCCTGGAGGACTGGACCGACTCGGCCCTGTCGTTCAACGGGCAGGACCAGTACGCCTTCATCAGCCACGAGGAGATGACGGCTCCCCACGAGTACCGCTTCGGCAACGAGCAGCACGTCGTGCAGGGGGCCGACCTCGCCACGCCGGACATCCACCAGTCCAACATGCTGGTGGAGGTCTACTTCCGCACCGAGCCGGGCCACACCGACGGCGTGCTGGTCGCCAAGAGCGACGGGCGGGCCGGCTACACCCTCGCGGTGAACGGGCAGGGGACGCTCACCTTCCGCCTCGGCGCGGACGGGCAGACCCACCAGATCGTCAGCCCGGTCCCGGTCAACGACGGGCAGTGGCGGCACGTGGTGGCGGAGCTTGACCGCCAGGGCGGCCAGGCGCGGATCTACGTGGACGGCCGGCTGACGACGGAGGAGGCGGTCAACCTGCCAAACGGCGCGTCGCTTTCCAACGACGGTGACCTGACCGTGGGTCGGGGGCCCGAAGGCGGGTTCTTCGCCGGCGAGGTCGACTTCCTGCGCATCGCCCGCGGCACGTTTGCCGACGCGAGGACGTCGATCGAGGAGCTCTACGACTGGCAGTTCGACGGCCCGTTCCTGCGCGACTTCATGGGCCAAGAGCCGACCGGCGACCGCCGCGACGCCGGGGCCTTCGAATTCGTGGCCGACTGACCCGCCGTCGGACGAAGCCTCGTGGCCACAGGAGAAACCCACGGAGCCGGCGGACACATGCGTCCGTCGGCTCCGTGCCTGCGGCGACTGTCTTGACGAAGAGGCAGTCGGCCCGGCGGACCACCACCATTTGCCAGCCTGGAATCTCCAGCGGGCTGACGCCGGCAAGACGACGAGGACTCGCTCGTAGCCCACCAATGGTTTCTGCGGTGGGGCCTGAGGAGTCCACTGTCGTCCTGTGAGGAGTTCATCGCATGATTCGCCATATGCTGCCAATTGTACTGGTGGCCTTGCCGGCGCTGCTGGTGGTGTGCGCCCTCGCGGTCGCTCGGGCTGAGCCCCCGGCTCAGCACCCGTATCTGTTCTTCAGTGCGGAGGACGTGCCAGCCCTCCGCGAGCGGGTGCAGCGGCCCCCGTTCCTGCCCCGGTGGCAGCGTCTGCAGCAGGTCGCGAACGGCTTGCTGGAAAGCCCGCCAGCGCAACACCAGCGCATGAACTTGGGCAACGCGGGGCTGCTGGCGTTTGCCTACGTCATCACGGAGGATGAGCGGTACGCCCGGCGTGCGATCGAGGAGGCGCTGTACGTGGCCTCGGTCGAGCGGTGGGAATACGGGTATCGGTGGAACCGCGGAGCGGACCTGACCATTTCGGAGCGCAGCCTGGCGGTGGCGCTGGTGTACGACTGGTGCCACGACGCGATGACCGACGCCCAGCGGCGCACGCTGCGCGACGCGCTGCTGCAGAAGGGGGTGGAGGCCTACCTGCGGTCGCTCGAGCCCGGACGGCTGGACTGGTGGGTCGGTCACGAGGTCAACAACTGGCGCGGCGTTTGCCACGGGTCCGCAGGCGTGGCGGCTTTGGCGCTGTACCACGAATCGCCGCGGGCCCGTGAGGCGGCCCGGGCAGCCTACGAGCACGTGCCGGCCTTGCTCCGCCAGGTGATCCTCGAGGATGGCGGCGGCCATGAGGGCGTGGGCTACTACAATTACGGCGTGGTGTATGCGACGTATGCGGCGGCTGCCCAGCAGCGATTCTTCGGCGGCCATGACGCGCTGTTCGCAGAGCTGGCGCGGCAGCGGCTGGCCGGCTACTGGGACCTCTATATGCAGGGCCCCGATCTGTACTACGCCAACATCAGCCGCATGGGCGGCAGGTGGCAGGCGGGCCTGTGGTCGCAGACCGGGCGGTCAGAGGGCGGGCCCCACAGCGCGCTGGCGGCCTTCTACGAATCGCACGTGCCCGGCGGTGACGACCTGCTGCGCTGGGCTGCGGACAACGGGGGGCAGCGTTTCTACTGGCGAGGTGTGTCCCCATTCTTCTTCCTCTGGCGCAGCGATCGGCCGAGTCTCTTCCAGCAGCCTCGCCCGCCGCTGCAGCCGGCGGTGCTGTTCCGAGGGGCGGGCCATGCCATCTTCCAGTCTGACAGTCTGTGGCTTGCCTACAGCGGTGGCCGCGTTCATACCGCCGAGGACCTCGGCGCGTTCGTGCTGGTCGCCGGGCAGGAGCGGCTGATCCACCTGCCACCGGATCGAGAACACACCGCCGCCGGCCTGCAGTCGACTGTGCTGGTCAACGGCCAAGGCCAGGTACGCGGGGCCCAGGGCCGTTACACCCACTTCGGCTTCGGCCCTGGCTTCCACTACCTTGCCTCGGACCTCGTAGACGCCTATCCCCGGACGCCCCTGCGCCGGTTCGTGCGCCACGTGGTAATAGTGGGCGGGCGCTACGTAGTGCTGCTGGACGATCTGGTCGCCGATGAGCCAGCCGCTTTCGAGGCGCGCCTGCAGAGCGTCCGCGACGTGGCCGTCGGCGAGACCGGCGGCATGGTGCTTGGCCGGCGGCACGCCCTGCACGTGCTGAGCCCGGGCTTCGACAGCGTTGTCTGCGAGACAGGCCAAAGCCTCAGCCCAAAGCAGAACTGTCTCCGCTTGAGACCCGCCCATCTGGTTGCCAGCCAGGCCATGGTCACGATTCTCTATCCCACTGCGGTTGGCGAGCACGCGCCACAGGCGCAGACCACCCCCGATGGCACGCTCCGCGTTACGCACGCCGACGGCACGGTGGACGAACTGGTCTTCCGCGAAGCCCCAGAAGGTTGGAGGCTGATGACGGTCAATGGCGAGGGTACGGCTGGCCTGTCGATGCCGGAGGGGCGCAGCCTGGTGCCCCTCCGCCTCGACGATGGCACCAAGCCGCTTGACGACGTCCCCAGTTGGCTCACCGTGTCGCCTCGTTGACCGTTTGGCGGTTGCGTGTGGCCAATGGATTCTGCCGCGCTGCAGCTATCAGGGACTGAGGTGGGTCGTGCGACTGGCCGGCGGGCCCCGCGGGGCTCAAGTGTAGCGGCCAGCCACCCCATGCCCAAGCGGTCGCAGTCGCACCCGGGGTTCCTGCATCACCCATCACTGCTGCGGTTTACTGAGACTACTGCTGGACGACCCGAGATCGGCGTGCAGGTGTCCAATCCCCTGCAGACGAAGGAAGACGACGTGGAGCCCGAGAACCTCATCCGGTTTCTCCAGAAGGCCCGCGGGGCCGGCAGTCGTGATGCTGCCGACCTTTTGCGGAATCCTGCCATTCGGCCTTATCGCCATTGCATGAACCGGCCAAGGCAGTAGGCTGGTACACGTAGCCTAAGAGTATCCTGGCCGGACCGGTCCGGGACGACCCGGCTCAAGAGTCTGGGCTATGCGGATCCACTGGATTCTATCGCAACGGGAGGCGCATCGTGACTCAGACGCACATCGGGAACATCGGCCGGCGGTCGATCCTCATCTTCATGGTCGTGACGTGCGGAGTCCTGGCGGCCGCGGGCCAAGGACCCTACTCATGGCAGCAGCCGCACGCGGAGGTCCTGCCCGAAGGCGACCTCGAATGGGCGCCGCGGCCCCATGTTTTCGAAGCCGGTGACGTGGTGTACCACATCGATCCCGAAAACGGCGATGATGCCAATCCAGGGACACGTGAAGCACCCTGGATGCACCATCCATGGGATGCCCGCGCCACCGACGAAGCCGCCGCCGCTTCAGGGCCTGCCACCTATGTCTTCAAGGGGGGCACGGTGTATCGGGGCAAGCTCCTGGGAACCGAATCCGGCGAGCCGGGCAATCCCATCCGCCTGACGTACGACCCTTCGTGGGGCGATGGAACGCCGCCTCGCGTTTTCGGTTCGAAGCGCGTGCCCGGCACCTGGCGGCGGGCCGACGCGGCCTCCGCGCCGCGCATTCCCGAACCGGAAACGGTCTGGTACGTCGATCTGCCGGAAGACTTCGATTCCGGCGCGCCCGATACCCGCCTGAGCAACCTCTGGGTAACGGACGCGGAGGGCGGGTTCGTTCGCCTGCACATCGCCCGCGACCCGAACCACAATGTCACGGACCTCAACTATCCCCTGCAACACTGGCAGCGATGGGAAGCCTTTGACGGCACCCTCCGAGAGGGCTACCTTCTGGATTCCCGCCGCGCGGGAAAGCCCGAAGACTTCTTCGACGGCGCAAGAATCTACACCCAGCACCGCGGGTTGATGGGAACGCCGCACCTGGTCCAGGTGCGGGACTACGACCCGCAGCGGGGCGGTTTCAAGGTCAACACCCCCGGCGGCGGCTCGCTGCGCTGGCCCCCCGATGGCCAAGGCGTCCACACCTACACGCGCGACATCCGCTACTTTATCGAGCGTGTGCCCGACTTTCTGGACGCCCCCTACGAGTACTACTTCGACGCCGACGGCCCGCACCCGAACCGCCTGTACGTGCGCCTTCCGAGTGGCGAGTCGCCCAACGACCTCGTTTTCGAGGCGGGCGTCGTCCGCTCGCCCATCGAGCTGCGGGATGTGGCCCATGTGGAAATCAGCGGGCTGAGTTTCTCGTTCAACAACGAAGACGACGGCACCTACGACTATCCGTGGTATGTCGGTGTCGGGGCCATGATCCGGGTGATCGGCGACAGTTCGGAAGTCACCATCCGCAACAACCGTTTCCACCACGTGGTGTGCGCCGTCTCGGCCTTCCCCCGCCCCTGGTCAGGCCAATCCGGGGCCGCCCGGCTCTTCAGCCTCGAACTGGGCCAGTTCCGCGACGACCACATGGAGAACATCCGCGTGACGGACAACGACATCCGCCACAGCCTGGCGTTCTCGGCCATCACGATCAACGGCAGGTCCAGCAGTTACAGCAGTCCAGATCGCAAGCCCGGGCGCCTCGGCCACGTGGAGGTGCTCCGCAACCGGGTCGTGGATTCCGGTTCGCGGCCTGGCAAGTCTCCGTCGAGCCCAATGCCCGCAATCGCCGTCTCCGGGATCCGCAGCGCCCATATTGCCGGTAACGTCGTCGATACCTCCTGGGGCGCCGGGATCTTTACCCTCGGCGGCAAACACAGCGGCGGATTCGAGGAAGTGCCCCTCGTCCGCATCATCATCCACCACAACAAACTCGAGAACCTGATGCTTGCCAACAACGACTACGGCGGGCTCGAGCACTTCCAGGGCGGGCCGGTCTACCAGTACAGCAACGTCATCCGCAATGTCGTCGGCACGACTACCTTCACCGGCACGGAACTCGGATATGCGTTCTACTGGGATGGCGGATTCAAGCTCTACGGTTTCAACAACATCCTCTCCGGACGCGTTGATCCGGATAACCCGGACTACTACTCGCACGGCGCCTTCTGGACGGTCTTCGGGTTCCTCAACAACTTCTGGAACAACACCATTTACCGCTTCGACATGGGCACCGGGGGCAGTTCCGGCAATCGTTCAGCCGTCCTCGGCAACGTGATGATGGACATGAAGAACGCCTTTATCGCGCAAAACCGGCCCGGCGACGTCTCCCAGCTCGGCGGCGGGGACACCGGCGAGCAGGGGCGATCGGGCGTGGCCTCGATGGCGTACGGGGCGAACGTCTTTCACGGTCAGCCGCAGGGCGGGGCGGCCGGCAGGTTCGGCTACGTCGGAGGCAGCGCGCCCGGTTCTCGCTTCAACCAGGCGGAGGTGTACGGCGGCGACACTCTGGAGGAGCTGTCGGAAAAGCTGTCGTTGCTTGGGGCCCGCGACAGCTCGCTCGGCGTGCATACGGACACCCCGCCGCTGGTCGATCCCGCCAACGGGCAGTTCCAGCCCCGGCCGGGTTCGGACGTGCGCGACATGGGCGTCAAGTTCTTCGTTCCCTGGGCGCTCGCCCGCGTTGTGGGCGAATGGAGCTTCCAGCCAAGTCCCGGCGACCCCGCCGTCGTTACCGGCGAGCACTTCTACATGAGCGAGGATCTCATCGAACGCTCGATGTACTACTTCGTGCCGCGCCATCACCTGCGCCTCAACGACGCTACCATGGAGGACTACGTCGACGGCCCGCTGGAAGACTGGACGCGCGGCGCACTGCGGTTTGACGGCACCCGCTTCGCGATCCTGACCGACGCCGAACAGAAGGCGCCCTACTCCTATCGGATCGGCAACGGCCAACTCCAGACCCAGGAGCGACTCGCCCATACCACGCTCGACATGGCGGAGAACAGCTTCCTGATCGAGCTGTTCTTCCGCATCGATCAGTTGGACGGACCCGCCGGGCTCGTCGGGAAGATGGCCGGAGACGCCGGCTACCAGCTCGCCCTCGACGCTGACGGACGCCTGCGGCTCAACCTCGCGTCGGCCGGTCCCGCGTTGGAGGGCCGGGCCACGGTGGCCGGACCGGCGCTTGAACCGGGCCCCTGGCGGCACCTGATCGTCGAGGTGGACCGTTTGGCCCAGCGCGTGCGGTTCTACATCGATGGCGAACTTGCCAGTCAGTCCCGGCTCGGTCTCATGCCTGGCCTTTCCCTGGCCAACGAGGCTGATTTTATCGTCGGCAGGTCTCCCGCCGAGGGTTACTTCAACGGCGTGATCGACTTCCTCCGCATCTCGCGCGGCACGCTCGCCGACGCAGACACCACCATCGACGAGCTGTACGCCTGGCAGTTCGACGGGCCGTTCCTGCGGGACTTCACCGGCCGGGCCCCCACGGGCCAGGCCCGCGAGGCCGGCGCAATCGAAGCCGCTGAACAGTAATGCTGATCTGAAAGAAGGGCCTCCGATGTCTTCCGCCACGCGCCCCAATATCCTGCTGATCCACTGCGACCAGCTCCGCTACGACGGGCTGGGCTGCAACGGCAATGCCGCCGCCCGCACGCCGAACCTCGACGCCCTGGCCGGCCGCGGGCGGCGGTACGCGCGGCACATCGTGGCCAACACGATCTGCTGCCCGAGCCGGGCAAGCCTGCTGACGGGGCTCTACCCGCCGACGCACGGCCTGTGGACCAACGGGCCCGCCCTGGGGCGGCGCGACCACGCCCCGGGGCCGTTGGACTGGACGCGGAGCCCCGACGCCCGCACGGCCCTGCTGGCCCAGCCGGCGACGCTGGGCGACGTCTTCGCCGCCGCCGGCTACCGCACGGCCGCTCTGGGCAAGCTGCACCTCCAGCCGTCGCTGGCGTGGGGCGAGTACGGCTTTCTCGAGTCGCTTCAGAGCTGGACCAGCGGCACGGTCGATGCGAATTGGACGGGGCCGTACTACGGCTTCGAGCACGTCGAGTTCGTCCTGGGCCACGCCGAGAAGCAGCAGGCCTCGGCCGGCCATTACGCGGCCTGGCTGGCCCAGCGCGACCCCGCCCTGGCCCGCTCGATTCTGGCCAACCCGCCCGAGGGGCCGCACCAGCTCTACGTCTCGCCCATTCCCACGCACGAGCTGCACCACACGACGTTCCTGGCCGAGCGGTTCGAGGCCTGGCTCGACGCGGCCGGGCAGGGGCCCTGGTGCACCTTCGTCGGCTTCCCGGGGCCCCACCATCCCTTCTCGCCCACGCCGGACATCCTGGGGCAGTTCGACGACTGGGCCGACCCCGGCCCGGCCGATCCCGAGGGGGCGCTGCTGGCGGCCAGCGAGCCGCACCGCGCGGTCCGCGACCTGCCCCCGCAGATCGACATGCGGGGCGCGCGGCCCGGGCTCATTGCCGACGCCCGGCGGCACACGGCCGCCATGATCCACCAGATCGACCGGGCGGTCGGGCGGATGCTCGAGGCGCTCGAGCGGAAGGGCATGCTGGAGAACACGATCATCGTGTTGACCAGCGACCATGGCGACTACCTGGGCGACCATGGGCTGCTGTTCAAGCACTCGCTGGCGGCCCAGTCGCTGCTGCACGTGCCCTTCGTGCTGACCGGCCCGGGCGTCGAGGCGGGC
Source organism: Phycisphaerae bacterium (assembly GCA_041687295.1). Classification (GTDB taxonomy): domain Bacteria; phylum Planctomycetota; class Phycisphaerae; order SM23-33; family FEN-1343; genus JAWLCG01. Next base: position 17,060 of record JAWLCG010000022.1, read on the forward strand.
ACTGACGAGGATCCCATGAGCAACGTCGACGTGCTGGCGACGCTGGCAGCCCTGGCTGGCGTAGAGGCCCCGCCGCTGCAGCACGGCATCGACCGCAGCCGCCCCGGCTCGGGCCGCGACCACCGAGCCCTGGCGACGTGCTTCTGCTCGATCAACGCCGCCGCCGACCGCCGCCTGGATAACTTCACGATCTACGACGGCCGGCACCGCTACACCCGCTACCCGCACCGCGACTGGCAGGAGTTGTTCGACCACCAGGCCGACCCCGCCGAGACCCGCAACGTCGCCCCCGACCGCCCCGATACCGCCCGAGCCCTGCGGGCCGAGCTGGCCGAGCGTCTCATGCCCGTCTGCATGCCCGTCTCGCAGCGGTGGGGCGTGTTCTGATGCCGGACGGGCCCTACGGCCCGTGGGTGCCGGTGACGAGGTAGTGGCCCGCCGAGTAGCCGGCCAGCAGGATGCGGGCGGCAAAGTCGCCGGCAATCATGCCGATGAAGGCGGGCCGGGCGGCGTAGAAGGCCTTCGCCCCGCCGATCCGCGTCACCAGCGACTTGACCAGCCAGCCCAGCAGCCAGCTGTTGCCCATGACATGCAGCGGCCAGATGCCCCAGACCAGGAACATCACCGGGTGGATCGGCCACCAGGTGAACCGCAGGCGCAGACCGCTGGTAAGGACCACGAGGACGAACCCCAGCCCGGCCGCGTAGAGGAAGTGCGGATCGGGCGCCCACGCCGACCAGTCGAGCTGCCCGGGTGCGGCCTGGCGGGTGTCCATCCGCGGCAGGTTCTGGTGCAGCAGGTCCCACGGCATTCGCGAGACGGCCCGCGACCAGTACAGCGGCTCGACGCCCACGCTGTACTGGATCCAGATCGTCACGATCACGCCAGCCAGCAGGCACAGCACGAGTGTCAGGGCCATCCACGGCGCGAGGCGCGATGGGCGCGTCCCGCCCAACTCGCCGATCCGCAGCCCGTTGGCCACCAGCGGCATCAGGGCGATCTGCGCGTCGATCGTCGTCACCGCTGACAGCACCGCCAGGACGATCAGGGCCTCGGGCCCCATCGCCGCCGCCCCAAAGAGCCCCAGCAGGACCGCCACGCCGTGGCCCCAGTAGTGGAAGCGGAACATGCCCGTCTCAGCGTTGATGCGCGTCATCACGACCATGCCCAGGCCCACCGCCAGCAGAAAGCCCGCCGCCAGCACGGGCGAGAGGTTCAGCCCGAAGCTCAGCAGCGCCCACATGCCCAGGCCTGCCAGCAGGGCCAAGCGTCCGGCCCAGACGATGCCCGGCTCGATCGGGTCGCCTCGCGGCACGGCCAGGCACCGCAGCAGCACGCTGGCGAAGTACCGCCGGCCCGTGTAGAGCAGCATGACGGCCATGCCCAGGTACGAGCCGAACATCTGGAACCCGTACGGGCAGCCGCCGAGGTAGTCGAACCCCCCGCGCGGGTTGTAGCCCACCGCCAACAGCAGGGCAAAGACGATGCCGTACACGTAGTTGGAGATCCCCAGCGTGAACGAGATCTCCGCGCTGACCAGGAACGCGAAGCCCACCACCACGAAGTGCAGCCGGGCCTCGCGAACGAGCATGCTGAAGCCCGGCGCCGTGGCCAGTTCGGGCCAGCGGTCGGCGATGGGCGAGAAGTCGACGTGCAGCGGCACGCGGAGGCTGTCGGGGTTCCAGTCGGCGTAGCCGTTGATCAGCAGCACGCCGGCCACCGGCAGCAGGCCTGCCCAGAAGGCCCGGGTGTGGAAGATGTCGGGCAGGGCCCGCCGCCCGGCGCCGTGGAGGAGGCTGGCGGCGAACTCGGCGACAGGGTAGCGCAGGCGCTCGTGGTGGGCCCACTGGCGGTGCACGACCACCATCAGGGCGACGGTGGCCGTGAAGCCCAGCCCCAGCAGCGGCAGCCAGAACGCCAGCGGCCGGGCCCAGCCGTGCCAGGGCACCTGCTCGATCCCGACAGGCTCGGGCCCCAGCCCGTGCAGCAGGCCGTAGACCACCCGCGGGTCGGCTCGGCCCTGCAGGGTCGCCTCGGCCAGCAGCCCCGGCGGGGCGTACTGCAGCAGGTCGGCCTGCCGCCAGGCGGGGTTGTCCACCATGTGCTTGTGCGGCAGGGCGAGGATCGGCGTGAAGTGCTGCATCAGGGCGTTGCCTGGCACGGCCGCCGACACCAGCATCAGCGCCACCACCACCGCCCAGCCCGCCGGTCCGGTTCCGCCCAGGCCCAGCCGGTGCAGCAGCGGGTTGACCGTCAGCAGCCCCAGCACCAGCAGGCCGAAGACGATCAGCGGGATCATCGTGTTGGCCACGGGGAGGCGGACCTCGTGGTTGAGATACCAGCCGAAGCAAGCGATCAGCAGCGCCAGCACCAGGCCTGTCATGATGGCTCGATAGTGCATTCCGTCGCCTCGTCGCAGGAAGTGCCGTCGCCTCGGCCGCGGGCGGGCCATCGCCCCGACCGCGACCGGTGCAGTGTACACCCCCGCCGGGGCGAGGGGAATGCTTGATCCCGCCGGTTGCATGCGCTATTCTGCTGACTTGGCGAGGTGCCCCTCTGTGAACCACGAGATCTACCAGATCAATCATCCGCTGCTGACCGACGTCGCGCACTTCCGACAGGTGCACCCGGGCGGCGTGCACCGCATTCATCGGTCGAACTGGACGCTCTGGCTGGTGCTGTCGGGCCGGGGCCGGGTGGGCGCGGGGGCCTGCCAAATGCCCCTGGAGGCCGGCTCGGCCCTGCTGTGCCCACCGGACGTGCCGCTGGACGGGCAGGCCGATGGGACGGAGGACTGGGTAGTCCGGTGGGTGGCCTTTCGCAGTCGGCCGGGGCTGGAGGGGCTGCTGGCCTGGCCCGATGCGGGGGGCCTGCGGCTGCTGCGGGTGGCCGAGCCGGCCATATGGGATCATGCCGTATTCGCCCTGGAGGCGATGGAGGAGGCCTTCCGCCGTTTCAGCCCGCCGCGGCGGATCGACCTGTGCTTCAACCTGCTCGAGCAGGCCCTGCTGTGGCTCGAGGCCGCCAACCCCGCCGCCCACCCGCCGGCCGAGGACGCCCGCATCCTCCGGGCGACGCGGTACATCGCCCAGCACTACTCCCGTCGCCTCAGCGTCGCCGAGTTGGCCGGGCAGTGCCACCTGTCGGCCACACGCTTCGCCCACCTGTTCCGCGCGGTCACCGGCAGCACGCCCATGAAACACCTCGAGGCCGTCCGGCTCGAGCACGCCCAGCGGATGCTGCTGGGCACCGACCACGCGCTGGCCCACATCGCCCGCGAGTGCGGCTTCTGCAACGAGTTCTACTTCAGCGCGGTCTTTCGGCGGGCGATTGGCCAGAGCCCCGGCCAGTTCCGCCGCCAACGCCTGGCCCGGCGGTAGTTGGCCGGATCACGCAGCGGTTCAGCAGCATCCCGCATGGCGGCTCCGAAGGAGCGGCGGTTACACTGGGCCCGCTGCGCAAACGACCGCGACCCCGCACCCGGAGGACCTCATGACCGACCCACACCCGCGCCTTACGCTGTCCTGGCGGATATGGACGCCGATCTGGCGCCACGCCGACACCTTTGCCGCCCTGGTCGACTGGCTGACCGCCCATCCACGGGCCGTGGACGAGATCGCCCTGTTCAGCGACTTCATTCACGTGCCGGGCAAGCCCATCGAGCAGGTTCGCGACGACGCGAGCCTCCTGGCCGAGCGGATGGCGGCCCTGCGCGAGGCGGGTGTGGCCTCGGTGGGCATCAACGTGCTGGGCACGATGGGCCACGGCATCCACCGCGGCGCCAGGCCCATGCCCTTCGAGCCCAACATCACGCCCGAGGGCGGGCCCGGCAAGGGCCTGTGCCCGAGCGATCCGGCCTTCCGACGCTACGTTAGCCAGCTCTACACCGCGATGGCCGAAGCGAGGCCGGCCTTCATCTGGGTTGACGACGACGTCCGCATGACCGTCGGCGAGTGCCTCTGTGAGCGCTGCCTGGCCGGGTCCGGCATGGGGCTCGATCGGCCCGCCCTGGTGGCCGCCCTGAACAGCCCCGAAGGCGGCGAGGTGCGACGCCGGTGGAGTGAGTACCTCGCCGACACGCTGGTCGCCCTGTGCGACGAGATCCGCCGGGCCATCGATGCCGTCGACCCCGCCATCGAGACGGGGCTGATGGTCGTCGGCTACAGCATCCAGACGCATGGGCAGTACGACATCGGTCGGATGATCGAGGCGCTGCGGACGTCGCGCGTCCGCCCCGGGTGCGGCTACTACAACGACGACGCCCCGCGGCAGCTGCTGACCAAGGTAGTGGACGTCGGCCGACTGGTGCGCGACTGCCCGCCCCGCGTGGCGAACATCCAGTACGAGTTGGAGAACTGGCCCTACATCACGCTGGACAAGGCCGTCGCCACCGTCATCCACGAGTGCACGGCCTCGCTGATGATGGGCTGCAACGGCGTGGCGTTCAACGCCCTGAGCGAGTGCGCGACGCAGTTCATCGAGTACGACCCGCTTGCCGAGGCCGTGGAGGCGCAGCGGCCCGTGTGGCAGGGGCTGCTCGATGCGGCCGACGGGTTGCCCATCGTGGGCTTCTGGCCGGCCGACCATCCCGAGCGGATGGCCCGCCGCGAGGTCAAGGAGGGCGAGGGCTGGGCGCTCCGCGGCGGGCCGTACGACATCAACACGGCGCTGCAACTGGGCGAGATGGGCATCCCGCTGACGCCGGACTCGGCCGGTGCCTGCGGCACGCTGCTGACCGGCCGAATCGCCGAGGCCTTCAGCGATGAAGAGCTGCGGGCGATGCTTGCGGGGGCGGTCTACCTTGACCCCGACGCCCTGGAGGTGCTCTGGTCGCGCGGCCTGGGCGAACTGACCGGCGTGCGGCCAGGGGCGATGGTCGAGCACTGCTTCGAGCGTCAGACCGCCCACGCCCTCAACGGCCCCGACGCCGGCGCCGGACGACGGGTGATGCACTACGCCGACGTGGGCCGGCCCCTGGAGCCGATGGCCGACGACGTGGCGGACCTGGCCCACCTGGTCCGTGAGGTGGATGAGTCCGACGCGGGCTGCTGCCTTTCGCTGTTCGAGAACCCCCTGGGCGGTCGCGTGGCGGTGAGCAGCTACTCGCCCTGGATCCGTCTGGGCCGCTCGGCCAAGCGGCGGCAGCTGCAGGCCGTTTTCGACTGGCTGGCCCGTGGGCGGATGCCCGTGCGGATCGACGCGACCGTCCGCGTCTGGCCCGTGCTGCGCAGCGACCCGTCAACCGGCCGATCCGTCCTGATGCTGCTCAACACGGCCCTGGACGCCACGGGCCCGCTGGCGGTGCGCCTGCTGGGCGAGGCCCGCCGGGCCTGGCGTCTGACGCCCGCGGGCCCGGAGCCGCTATCCGTCCGAAGCGACGGTCCCTTCGCCAGGATCGACCTGCCGGCCCTGGCGGCATGGGAATGCGCGGTCGTGGTGACTGAAGGGGCATAGGCACGGCCAGACCTGCTGACGGCATCGCAGTCTCACCGCCGCCACTGGCCATCGAGCATCCGCGCGCCGAGACGGTTGTGAAGCTCACAGCGTCGATGTCCGGCTGGGTGGGCTGGCCGGCCCGCTCGCACACCGGCGGCTTGATGTCCATCGTTCCATGTCCGTATACACTCCGGCTGGCCTCCCTTCGTCCCGGTCGGATCGTCGCCACCCCATCGGGGATGACCCGTCCAACCGACACTACGGGAGCGCTTGTCCCAGAGCGCTACGCAATTGCCCCGCCCGCCCCGCGCCACGGCTTCACTCCGCCCTTTACAACCGCCACGCCGTTCAACGGGGCCTTGCTGAATACCGCCTGCACGCGCTTCCTGAGGGAGAGGGGCGTCCTGCAGGACTACCTGGAGGTGATCGTCCGCTTCTATGAGGACGGCCAGTACACCCCCAGGCCACTCGGCAGGCGGCCCAGGAGGGCAGGGCGGTCGCCCGCCAGCGGGCGGCGCTGGAAAAGCGCCTGGCCGAGCTGCGCAAGGCGATCGGTCGGCTGGTCCGTGCGGCCAACGGCAAGGCGGAAGGGGCCCTGTCGGCCGAGCTGCGGGCGTTGAACGATGAGTACGGCCAGGTCGAGCAGCAGCTCCAGCACCTGGAGGCCCGGCAGGGGCACCAGCCGGACCTGCCCAGCGAGCAGAACGTGGCCGCGGCCCTGCGGGTTATCGAGCCGCTGTGGGCGGAGCTGTTCCCGGCCGAGCAGGAGCGGATCGTCCGCCTGCTGGTCGAGACGGTCACCGTCCGCCCGGATGGCTTGACGGTCCGGTTGCGGCCGACGGGCCTCATCATGCTGGCAGCGGAGCTGGTGCCGGCAGAAGCAGGGGACCCCGGACTGAAGGAGGCCGTCGCATGAGCACCCGAACCCGCCGATCCTCCGCCAGGGCCAGCGTCCGCCGGGAGGGCGAGGCCATCGTCATCGACATCCCGATGAACCTGCGCCGCCGCTACGGCCGCAAGGAGGTGGTCCTGCCGCCGGACGTCACGCCCTCCCGTACGGCGTCATCTACCCTGCCGCCCAGCCCACTGGCGCTGGCCCTGGCGCGGGCGTTCCGCTGGCAGTAGATGATCGAGACCGGCCACAGCGAACAGCGACCTGGCCCGCTAGCTCAAACTCGACCAGTCCTACATCGCCGTACCATCCGCCTGGCCTCGCTGGCCCCGAACATCGTCGAGGCCATCCTCGACGGCCAGGAATCGGACGGCCTCTCCCCCCGCTCCCTCCGCCGCGACCTGCCGCTTGAGTGGGAGGAGCAGCGCAGGAAGCTCTCTGCTCGGTAGCGCCTACCAACGCGGACTGACGCAAGTCTGCCTGTCAATCGCTCAGGGTTCCCAACGCCAGGGCTCTTTCTTCTCTCCCATTCACATCGCCAGCGTGCCATGCACCTTGAGGCGTTTGAGGACTTCATCGACGATCAGGATCAAACTGCTCACCGCCAGGATCAACAGCCAGTCCAGCACTCCCAGCGGCTCGGTGCCGAAAAGCAGTTGCCCGAAGGGCGTGTACACCACCAACAGTTGCAGGACGACGGCGATTCCAATGCCCAGCCATAGCCACAGGTTGCTCATCAGGCCTACCGACAGGATCGACACGTAGTTCGTGCGGGCGTTGAGGGCGTGGAACCACTGGAAGGCCGCCAGGGTCGTGAAGGCGACGGTCTGGGCGTGCTTGGCGCTGCCGGCGTAGAGTTCGTACGCGAACAACCCCAGCGTGCCGGCGGCCATGAGCGGAGCCAGGATCAGCATGCGGCGGATGAGTTTCATGCCCAGCACGCCGGCTTCGGGGGGACGCGGTGGCTGTTTGAGCACGTCCCAGTGCTTCGGCTCGACGCCCAGCGGCACGGTGCAGGCCCCGTCGGTCACCAGGTTGATCCACAGGATCATGATGGCCGTCAGCGGCAGCGGCAGGCCGATCACCAGCGCCGCCCCCAGGGTGATGACCTCGCCGAGGTTGGTGGTGATCAGGAAGAACACCACCCGCTGGAGATTGGAGAAGGTCACCCGCCCGTCCTCAACGGCATGGACGATGGTGGCGAAGTCGTCATCGGCCAGGACCATGTCGGCCGCCTCCTTTGCGACCTCGGTTCCCGTCCGGCCCATCGCCACGCCGATGTCCGCGCCCTTCAGGGCGGGCGCGTCGTTGACCCCGTCGCCGGTCATGGCCACAATCTCGCCGTTAGCCTTGAGCGCCTGGAGGATCTGAAGCTTGTGGGCCGGCGAGACCCGCGCGAAGACCGATACGGTCTTGACACGTTCCTGGAGTTGCTCGGTCGGCATGGCGTCGAGATCCCGCCCGGTCAGCACCTCCTCATTGTCGTCGGAGATGATGCCGGCCTGCCGGGCAATCGCCTGGGCTGTCACGGCGTGATCGCCGGTGATCATCACCACGCGGATACCGGCCCCCTGGGCGTCCGCCACCGCCTGGATCGCCTCGGGGCGGGGCGGGTCCACCAGCCCCCACAGGCCCACGAACACCAGGCCTTCCTCGACGTCCTCGCGCCGCAGTTCCTCCCGCGACTCGGCCATCGGCCCAAAC
>JAWLCG010000023.1:0-24919 GCA_041687295.1 Phycisphaerae bacterium
GGCCCCGGCCCCCCCGCGGCCATGCCACCCGTCATGGGGGCTTGGCCGTCAATCAGGAAGGGGGGGATCGCGTGAGGCGCCAGCCTCCGCCAATCGAGAATCATCAATCACAAATCAGAAATCAACACCCTCAGGCCGTGCGGTTCCAGCGTCAGCGTTCCATCGACGGCGAGCCCCTCGCCGCTCCACAGATCGCGCAGCGCCTGGGGACCCACCCACGTGGCCGGGCGGAAGGTCGCCGGCTCCTCGTCGCTCCAGTTGAACAGGCCGAGGTACCCCCGGCCGCCGGCGCGCTTGAGGTAGACCCGCGGCAGGGGCCGATCGATGTCCAGCGGTTCAGCCGCCGATCCGCCGCCGTGCTCGACTAGCGTCCGCACGATGGCCAGGCCCGCCTCGTTCAGGGCGGGCAACCGATCCGACAGCACCACCAAACCGCCCGAGAGGATCAGCATCGACGCCCACGCCCGCGCGTCGGCCTCGCTGAAGGGCGGACCGCTGCCGTGGTCGTGCCGCTTGTAGGGCCGGCTGCCCTCGGCGGGGGAATCCAGCGTCCCGGGCCGGGCCGTCTGCGGGCCGCGGAAGACGGCGAAGTCCGGGTCGTTGAGCCACAGCCCGCCGTGCCAGTGGAAGTTCCACGCCACCGACCGCACGCAGTTGAGCAGCGTCGAGTAGAACGGCGAGATGTCCGAGCCGATCCGCGAGGCGTCCACCAGGCCGGCCCCGGTGGGAATGAGCGTGCCACAGCCCAGCCAGAAGCTCTCCTCGCCGATGGCGGCGCGGATGGCCTGCATGCACGCCCGATGGCCGGCCAGCAGGCCCGCGTCGGGGTCGTGCAGGCGGAGGTGCTTTTGGGGCTCGGGCACGAAGAGCTTGCCCTCCTGCTCGATGAGCGGCTTGAAGGGGTTGCTCAGGAAGTCGGTCTTGAAGTAGCCGAAGCCCCACGCGCGGAACCGGCGGTAGAGCGCATGCACGTGCTGCTGAACGCCGGGGTGGGTCGGGTCGAGGTAGCCGCGGTCGCCCCAGGGTGGGTCGCAGCCGATGATCTTGTACGGGCTGAACATCTCGCCCTTATACTGTACGGCCCAGTCGGGGTGCTCCTGCAGCAGCGGGCTGTGGCGGTCGACGAAGAACGGTGCCGCCCACATCCCCGGTACGAAGCCCGCCTCGCGGATCCGCCGGGCCAGGCCGTCCATGCCTTCGGGAAACTTGTGCGTGTCCGGCTCCCACAGGCCGCAACCGCTCTGCCAGCCATCGTCGACGATGATGTAGCGGATCCGCTCGCGCAGCCAGGGCGTCGAGCAGATGAAATCGACGGCCTCGAGGATGTCCTCGGCGGTGACGGCCTGCTTGAAGTAGTCCCAGCTGTTCCAGCCCCAGTGGTGGGCCGACTCGTGGGCCTCTCGGCGGCGGGGTTGGCGAGCGGCCAGGCGGACCAGGGCGGCTCGGACCGGCTCGGCCAGGTCCAGCCAGGCCAGGTCGCTCACCCACGGCTGGCCCAGCCGCAGCGGCACCTCCGCCCGGGCGGTCAGGGCGAACTGCTCGCCCTCGCCCTGCAACAGGGCGTTGACCCAGCGGCACGGCAGGCGATGGGCGACCGTCAGGGCAGGCCGATCGGCGCCGTCGTACAGGCCGGCGAACCAGTGGCTGCGGTCGCGCGGTGAGTCATCGGTGTCCACGGGCCCGCGGACGGGTCGGCTGCCGGGCTGGCCCCAGACGTCGTAGGTGTTCACCCACAGCCGAACGTCCGCACCGCCGCCCAGCCAGGTGTCGGCCAGGGCGAACCGCAACGGCTCGACGCCGGCGATGCGGACATCGTCCCGCGGCTGGGCCAACTCCACGCGGACCGACAGTTCCAGCGCCGGCTCGCCGGGCCGTTCGGTCAGCCGCCACTGTGTCCGCACGATTGGCTGCTCGGTGGACAGCACCAGCGTCCGCCCGCCGTCGAGCTCGCCGCCGGTGCCGGTCGTCTCCAGGGCCGCCGTCGCGCCGGCCAGCAGCGACAGCGTCCGTTCCTCCCTGCCGACCTCCAGGTGGACGCGGGCCTCAGCGCCGGCGATGGACTGTCCGCCCCGCCGCAGCGTCAAGCGCCCGGCGGCGTCGTCGAGGGATACGGTCGTGTCGTGCAGCGTGAAGTCGGACATAGGGACCTCCCGCACTCCAGGAAGGTGGGGCTTCGCTGGCGCTGCGCCCCAGCCTACAAGGACGGATTGTCCGTAGGCTGGGGCGCAGCGTTAGCGAAGCCCCACCTTATGTCCTACTGCGGTGCCAGCTCGTAGAAGATGGCCTCGTCGGTGACGTCGAGCTGGAGGACCACGGCGCCGTCCTCGACCGCCAGGGCCTTTTCGTCGCGGCGATGGCCGTTGACGTCGAGCGTCCAGGCCTTCAGGGCTCCAGCGTGGGCGGTGCGGATCCGCAGCGTGCCCTGGACGGCCTCGAGCAGCACCGGCGGCTGGCCGACCTCCGGCAGGTGGGCCAGGCGGACGTTGTGGGCCTTGTCCACGATGTCCGTCAGGCCATAGACCATGCCCGTATTCCGCGCCGGCCCGACGGCCGAGACCAGCAGGCGGTCCGCCTCGGCAATGGGCGCCCCGTCGACAAGGCTGGTTACGTAGAGCGCCCCGAAGCGGTTAGGGCTTTCCAGCGAAAGATCCTTCGTCCGATGCGCCCGCGCCGACAGGAAGCCCAGCACGCCCTGCGTGGCCGGCGCATCGACCGTCACCACGCCCAGCGAGGCGTTCCACTCCAGCTCGCCCGTCGTTGAGCGGGCCGTCAGGGTCTGCGGGTCCCACCAGCGGCTGATGTCCTTCATCACCGGGGCGGTCGGCCCGTCGGTGAAGCGGTAGCCCACCTTGCCCACGCAGGCGGCCATCAGCGGCAGGGCCCGCCGGTCGCTGCGCATCTCGAAAACGCCCTCGTCGGCGTCGCCGTAGGTGACCTCGGCCACCGTCTCGCCCTCGCGGACGTCCTGGCGGTGCCACATCGTCATCATGGCCGGGTACTGCAGGATCTGCGGCGGGTTGCCCAGCATGTTGAACGAGCCGTCGCCCACCTCGCCGGGCCAGTCCGGGCTGAAGTAGCCGAACTGCAGGGGCCCGTCCCAGCCCTGCAGCAGGCCGTAGACCGCCATCAGGGCCGTGCCCTCCAGGCTGTACTCGTTGGGCAGGCAGGTGTTCCACTCGCTAAGAGTTACCGGCTTGCCGAAGACCCGCTCCCAGGCCAGGCTCAGCACCAGGTTGCCGACGTTGTTCTCCTGGGCCGGGTCCTCCCCGGCGGTGACGGCCTTGACCATCGGCAGGTTCGTGAAGCGGCAGCTCTTGATCCGCCACTTCGTGTTGCCCTCGCCCTGGGGGTGGTCCCAGTAACCGTGGCGGTCGATGTAGTCCAGGTCGGCCTGGCCGCGGAGGTGGGTCCGCATCGTGAAGCCGCCGCCCTTCCAGCACGTGCCGCTGATGGGCACCTTCACACCGAAGCTGCGCATATGGTCGCGGCTGCCCAGGAAGTAAGCCCGCTCCAGCTCCAGGAAGAACCGCATCTGGTCGGCGCCGCGCGGGCCCTTCTCGGGGTGCTGGGCCAGCCATTTCTCGTCGTACTCCCACATGGCGATGGGACGGATGGTCTGATCGGCGCCGAGGCCCTCGCCCTCTTCCAGGCCGCTGACGCCGTCGACGCTCCACGCCGCCCGCAGGGCCTCGTCCGAGCCGTAGCGCTCCTGCAGCCAAGCCTGGAACTTCGCCGCTAGTTGCGAGGCGAACGGCTCAGCCAGCCGGTCCACGCCGTGCCAGAACAGCGAGTCCTCGTTGCACACCTCGACCAGGGCGACCGTCGGGTCGTCGCAGTAGCGCTTACCGGTGTACTTGTTCACGCGGGTCAGCACGTCGAGCATCCGCTGGCGCTTGATGGCGGCGATCTGGTCGTTGAAGAACATCAGGAACGGCGTCTTGCCGCCCTGCTCGAGCCCCTCCACGCCGTCGCCGGGCTTGACGGGGCAGTAGTAGTCCACGTCGAGGATGACGTAGATGCCCTCCTGCCCGCAGCGGTGGATCATGTAGTCCAACCGGTCGAAGCCCTCGGGGTCGTACTGCAGGATCGAGTCGTCCTCGGCCCTGTTGAGGTAGCCCAGGCCGTGGTTGCGGGTGATGTTGAGCCCCTGCTTGCGCATGCGGCGGGTGCAGTAGTCGATCTCCTCGTGCGACCAGGGGTTGATCTGGCCCCCCCAGAAGCGGGCCGGCGTGCCGTCTCCGAAGGCGAAGTGCTCGCCGGCGACGGTGACGAACCCGTGTCGCCCCGTGGGGGCCTCGACGAACCGCGAGCAGTCCAGGGCCGAGGGCGAAAAGTCGTCGCGCGGCGTCTGGAAGACGAACCAGCCGGGAGGAATCGAGGTGCTCATGGGAGGCTCCGAAGGCTCAAGTGCAATAGGAGGTCAACGCGTCACTGCGTCAACGCGTCACTGCGGAGGCGCCACACGCATTCACGCGGCGACGCCCTGACGCAGTGACGCGTTGACGTTCTTCCTACATCACCCCTTCATCCACCATGACCTGCAGGGGGAAGCGGTCCTGGGCGGGGGGCATGTCGATGCGGGCGCGGAGGCGGGCCGACTCGTAAACGGCCATGACGACCTCCTGGTCCTGCAGGGCCGAGTCGCCGCTGAGCGGGTGGACCGCACCGGTGCGAATGGTCTCGGCGAAGAGCTGGTACGCGCGGGCGATGGGGTTGGCCGGCTCGACGGGGTCGAGCGCGACGGGCTGCCAGCCCTTGGCCCGGCCATCCTGGATGAAGATCTCGCCCTTGTCGCCGGGGCGCCACAGTCGGCCCTCGGTGCCGAGGACCTCGTAGTCCTGGTAGGGTCGGCCGGGGAAGCGGACCGCGCCGGTCAGCAGCTCGCCGCGGACGCCGTTGTCGAACTCCCAGGTCGCCATCGCGCCGTCCTCGACGGGATGGCCGTAGCGGTAGCCGCCCGAGACGTGGTAGCCGACGGCCTTGTCCTCGTCGGGGTTGGGCGGCAGGCGGTAGACCTGGCCCAGCAGCCACTTGATGGGCCGATCGCCGGCGAGGTGGCGGACCGAGTCGACCGCGTGCGTGCCGTCGCTGAGGACGTCGCCGGCGTTGGTGGCGCGGATGAGCTGCACCTCGCCGATGGCGCCCTCCTCCATGAGGCGGCGCATCGTGACCAGGTCGCTGTTGAGGCGGCGCTGGTGGTTGACGAACAGGGCCGTGCCGTGCTCGCGGCAGGCGGCCACCATCGCGCGGGCCTGGCCGAGGTCCATGGCCATGGGCTTTTCGGCGCAGACGCCCTTGACGCCGGCGCGGGCGGCCTGGATGGTCAGGGCCTCGTGCGAGCTGTTGGGCGTGGCGACGGCGACGACGTCGGGCTTCTCCTTGGCGAGCATCTCGGCGTAGTCGGTGTAGACGTTGACCTTTCGGCCCAGCTTCTCGCAGACGGCCCCGGCGGTCTCGGCGTTCAGGTCGCACAGGGCGACCAGGTCGTACTCGCTCACCGACTCCATGGCCCGCGCGTGCCCGCCGCCCATGCGGCAGCCGACGACGGCGCCCTTCAGCGTGCTGCTCATGCTCAGCTCCGGTTGTGCGGGGCGGGACTGGCTCGCCCGGCGGGGGTGCCCCGGCAATGACCCCGGCCGAATCGGCCCGCGCGAAACGGTTTTTCCACCGGCCTGGCCGACAGGGCCCATTGTGCCGCCTCCGCCGCCGAAGGCAACGGGCGATCCGGAAAAAGCGAAGATGGGCTCTTTCTATATAGCCCCGAGCTTGCCCGGGGTCTTCGCCGGAGAAGAAACAGCGAAGATGGGCCACTGAGGCACAGAGGGCACAGAGAAAAGACACACAGAGGCTTCGAGAGGTACAGAGAAAGACAGAGCGTGCGGGCTCGCCACGTCGAAGCCGCAGGCGAAGACGGGTGCCGTGGCTGCGGCGTTTGCAGCCACGTCTTTGGCTCTTCACCGATCTACGGGGACCCAACCGACACCCGACTCGCCGCCTCGCGCAACGAACAGCCCGGGGCTCTGCCCCGGACCCCGGGATTTATCGCTTCGGGGCCCCCCGCACAACAGGCGGTCCGGCCATCGCAGGGGCAGCCAGGTCGCTTTGCCTCGCCCGCGTTGTCCAGTCCTCTTCCAGGCCGCCCGGAGCCTGCCGACCGATGCGGGTGGCCCCAAAGCGGCAAATCCCGGGGGTGTGGGGGCAGAGCCCCCACGGCTCGGGCACCCGGTGGCCGGGCGATGGACGGTCTGGCAGCCTCCCCGCAGATCAGTGAAGAGCCCACGTTCTTGGGGGGTCCAAGACGAGGCGCCACCTATCCGCGGGCGGGCCCGCTGAGTTGGGGCCCCCGGGGTTCGGCCCGGACGAGACCCCCACGGAGTGCGGCCGCGGCGCGGCCTCCATCCGTGGGCTTGGAGAAGGTGGCGGCGCCGCGCGGGGGGTGGCTCGTCGGGGGCGGTGCGGGTATGCTGGGCGGCCTATGCTCGGAATCCACCTGTCGATCGCCGGCGGTCCGCACAACGCCCTGCGCGAGGCCCGCGCGCTGGGGGCGGACTGCGTGCAGATCTTCACCCGCAACCAGCGGCAGTGGCACAGCGAGCCGTTGAGCGCCGAGGCCCTGGCCCTGTGGCGCAGCGAGCGCGAGGCGGCGGGCCTGGCCGGGCACGTCGGGCACGCCAGCTACCTGATCAACCTGGCCAGCCCGGACGACGCGCTGTGGGAGCGGTCGATCGGGGCCTACCGCGAGGAGCTGGGCCGGGCCGAGGCGCTGGGGTTGTCGGCCCTGGTGGTTCATCCCGGCGCGCACATGGGCACGGGCGAGCCGGCGGGCATCGCCCGTGTGGCGGCGGCGCTGGATCGGCTGGGGGCGGAGGGGCCGGAGCTGGCGGTGTCGGCCTGCCTGGAGACGACGGCTGGGCAGGGCACGAGCCTGGGCTGGCGGCTGGAGCATCTGGCGGCCATCCTCGGAGCGGTCGCCGAGCCCGATCGGCTGAGCGTGTGCCTGGACAGCGCCCACCTGCTGGCGGCCGGCTACGCCATGGACAGCCCCGCCGGCGTGCGGGCGGTGCTGCGGGAGGTCCGCACGGTGCTGGGCCCCAAGCGGGTGGCCGTGGTGCACGTGAACGACTCCCGCACTCCTCGCGGGGGCCGGGTCGACCGCCACGCCCACCTCGGCCAGGGGCACATTCCGCTGGAGGCCTTCGCCGCGCTGGTCAACGCACCAAGCCTGCGGGCCGTGCCCAAGATCCTCGAGACGCCCAAGGCCATCACCGACGGCGGCGAGAGCTGGGACGCGGTCAACCTGCGGACGCTGCGGGGGTTGTGGCGCGGGCGGTAGCGAATCCGCACTCCGCAATGGAACGAAGAGGGGACGGTCCGTATGATGGCGGGGCGCGAAACCCCTAGAGGAGATGGAGTGTGGCTTCCTACAAGATGAATTTTGCGATCTGCAAGGGTCTGCAGGACCCGGCCGCCATCGTGGCGGGCATGGAGGAGTACGGTCTGGCCGAGAGTGAGGAGATGGGCGTCCTGCACGCCTCGGCCGCGGCGGGGGCGGCCTTCGGCACGCTGGTGCGGCGGACGAACCTGGCCATCCAGAAGCTCGACCTCGAGAGCCGCGAAGTCGTCACCGACACCGTCGAGCGGGTCAGCCTGATCGCCTTCGGCGCCTTCCCGGCCGAGGAGCGGCTGGAGGTCTACGGCGGCTCGGCCTCGGCGATTGCCGACGTCAGCACCTTCCTGGGCAGCTGCCTGGGCCAGGCCATCGTCACCGACCCCTACGAGCTGGACATGGAGGCCGCCGTCGAGAAGGTGATGAACAACACCCAGCGGTTCATGCTGCGGACGATCCGCGTGACCGACTACGCGGCCGACAGCTACATGATCGGGCCCTACGCGCCCAAGTTCCTGGACACCGAGCACGGGCTGAAGTTCCTGGAGGACTTCGGCGAGGCCGTCAAGAGCGTGCAGGTCCGCTTCGCCGCCCCGACCGCCAAGGCCAACGTCACGCTGGCGCCCAACGCCTGCTTCAGCTACAGCTGCCACGAGGACGACCAGCCCGTCGTCCAGCAGCTGCTCCGCGGGCTGCTGTAACGTAGGCCGGGTCGAGCGCAGCGAGGCCCGGCAGCGCAAAGGAGAAGCGCCCGGACGCTGTGACTTCGCCATGCGGACCGCTTGACGAGCTCGAAGACCCCGGGCAAGCCCGGGGCTATATGGAATGCGGTTCGCATGGCCCGGCGCCCTCGTCGGTATGCAGGGCCCTGCCGCCGCTGCGCTGAACAGGCGTACCCCACACCGTCGGACATGGAGACCGCCATGGCCCCCACGACCGTCGCACCGGAGCGTTCGGCCTTCGAGCCGGCGCAGAAGTTCGGCACCTTCATGGGTGTCTTCACGCCGAGCCTGCTGACGATCCTGGGCGTGATGATGTACCTCCGCTTCGGCTGGGTGGTGGGCAACCTGGGCCTGCCGCTGGCGCTGCTGGTGGTGGTGCTGGCCAGCAGCATCAGCCTGATCACGGCGCTGTCGGCCTCGGCGGTGGCCACGAACATGCGGGTCGGCGTGGGCGGGGAGTACTACATGATCTCCCGCAGCCTGGGCCTGGAGCTGGGCGGGGCGATCGGCATTCCGCTGTTCCTGTGCCGCACGCTGAGTTTGACGCTCTACTGTTTCGGCCTGGCCAAGGCCCTGCTGATGGCCCAGCCTGAGGGGCTTTGGGGCCTGGGCCCGCAGGCCAGCGAGCAACTGGTGGCGGCGGGCTTCGTGATCCTCACCACCGCCATCGCCGGCAAAAGCGCATCGATGAGCCTGCGCCTGCAGATTCCCGTCATGGCGGCGGTGGGTGTGAGCCTGCTGGCCCTGGGCTGGGGGGCCCTGTCCGGCGGCCTGCGGGCGCCCAACACCGAGGCGCTGTTCCTCAACGCCAAGGAGCACAGCTTCTGGTACATCCTGGCGGTATTCTTCCCGGCCGTCACGGGCTTCGCGGTCGGCATCGGCATGAGCGGCGACCTGCGCGACCCCCGCAAGAGCATCCCCCGCGGCACGATCCTGGCGGTGCTGGCCGGCACGGCCGTCTACCTCATCGTGCCGGTGATCCTGGGCATCTCGGCCCGCACGAGTCCCGAGAGCCTGGCCCGAAACGAGCTGATCTGGCTGGACGTGGCCGTCGGTGGGGCCTGGCTGATCTACCCGGGCATGTGGGGGGCGATCCTCTCCTCGGCCTTCGGCAGTGTCCTGGGCGGCTCGCGGGTGCTGCAGGCGCTGGCCCTGGACGGGCTGGCCCCGCGCTTCCTGGGCCGCGCCAGCCGCACCGGACAGCCCACCGTCGCCACCTGGGTCGCCGGCGGCATCGCCCTGGCGGCCGTGGCGCTGGGCAGCCTCGACGCCGTCGCCGTCGTGGTGACCATCTTCTTCCTGACGCTCTACGTGATGATCAACCTCTCAGCCGGCCTGGAGCGGCTGGTGGGCGACCCGTCGTTCCGCCCGACGATCCGCATCCCCTGGCCGGTCTCGCTGGCCGGCTGTGGCGGGGCGATCGTGGTGATGTTCCTGATCAACCGCTGGGCGTGCCTGGCGGCGGTGGGCCTGGAGCTGCTGCTCTACCTGCACCTGCGGCGGCGGTCGCTGGAGGCCAGCTGGGGCGATCTGCGGGCGGGGCTGTGGATGGCCCTGGCGCGCTTCGCGCTGCTGAAGCTGCGCAGCCTCCCGGGCGACCCGCGGAACTGGAGGCCCAACATCCTGGTCTTCGCCGAGGACGTCGCCGAGCGGATCGGCCTGGTGCGGATGGCCAGCTGGTTCAACCAGAACCGCGGCGTGCTCACCGTCTGCCGCGTCGTCGAGGGGGTCCTGGGCGACGGCGCGCGCGACCTCGAGGCCGAGCGGGCCGAGATGGACGACGCCTTGGCCGAGCATGGGCTGGTGGCCTTTAGCGAGGTCGACGTCGTGCCGGAGTTCGAGGCCGGCGTGGTCGGCATCGCCCAGGCCAACGGCATCGCCGGGCTGCACTCGAACACGCTGCTGTTCGGCTGGCCCAGCCGCCCCGAGCGGCTCGAGGCCCTGCTTCGGCTGCTTCGGCCGGTGACGGCGGCCCGCAAGAGCGTCCTGCTGACGCGGCTCGTGCCGCCCGAGGGGCCCCTACGGCGGCGGCGGATCGACGTCTGGTGGCGCGGCAAGCAGCACAACGGCGACCTGATGCTCCTGCTGGCGCACCTGCTGAGCCTCAACGAGGCCTGGCGCGGCGCCACCATCACCGTCCGCTCCATCGTCCCCAGCGAGCACGAGCGCGAGGCCATGCGCCACAGCCTCGACGAGCTGCTGCCCTCGGCCCGCATCGTGGCGCAGCGCCAGGTGGTCGTCCAGCCGCCCGACCGGTCGGCCGACCAGATCATGCACGAGGCCAGCGCCGACGCCGACGTCGTCCTGCTGGGCATGAACGTGCCCGAGCCGGGCACCGAGGCCGCCTACGCCCGCCGGCTCGAGGGCCTCGTCGCCGGCCTGCCCAGCGTCATCCTCG
Organism: Phycisphaerae bacterium; assembly: GCA_041687295.1. Taxonomy (GTDB): domain Bacteria; phylum Planctomycetota; class Phycisphaerae; order SM23-33; family FEN-1343; genus JAWLCG01. The sequence goes on from JAWLCG010000023.1 coordinate 10,508, forward strand.
TCCGCAACGCCGGACCCTTCGCCGGCGAGCTGATCTAACCCTTTCCCTTTCGGACCTGCCGCTGCGCTGGGACGCCTGCTCGTCAGTCGCACCAACCAATGGAGACTCCGGGCGCGCGCCGTATGGAGTGCGGCGATGACTCGCCGCACTCCCAAAGGGCGGTCCGCCTGCCGCGCAGGGATACCCAGGCCGGCCGGGCCCGAGGACGGGCGGCTCAGAGCCTCTGCCGGCGGTGCAGGGGAAATCGTTACAGAAGATCGGGATTCTGCACGTTGGTCGTACAGGATGCGATCCGTGGGCTTGGGTCAAGCCCGCTGGGGGGTTTCGCAGGCGCAAACGGCAACCGGCCCTGCGGGGCTTGCCCCCGACGCCCGCCCCTGTTGAAAGCTGTGGACAAACGGTGGATAAGCGGGACACTCGGGCTGGTCCCAGGGCGGCTTCGGGCGCGGGGCCCGGAACGTAAGCTTTTTGACCACAAAAACGGAGGAGAGTTGCCTTTAGGCCCCTCTCGGTGCAGAATGGTAAGGAGAGTGCGGTGCATCCTCTACGGCCTCGGCGGGTAATGCCGCCGGTCAATCTCTGTGTGGGGCCGGGCCGGCCAAGAAGGCGGTTTCATCTGTGGGTAGCCTGTCTGTCCGGCGGGGCCAGAGACTCCTTGCACCGGACGCCAGCGGGAACGGATTTCAATGGCCAGTATCAGTTGAATGGAGCGGGGGACTATGGACCAACCAGTACGGGTATTCCTGGCCGACGACCACACGCTGGTCCGTCAGGGCATTGCCGCCCTGATCGCCAAGGAGCCGGACATCGAGGTGGTGGGCGAATCGGGCGACGGTCTGGAGGTGCTCGAGCAGGTGGAGGAGCTTCGGCCTGACGTGGTCGTGCTCGACATCACCATGCCGGGCCTCAACGGCCTGGACGCCTGTCGCCAGATCACGCGCAAGCACAAGGACACAGCCGTGCTGGTGCTGACCATGCACGCCGACGAGGAATACATCGTCGGGGCCCTCAAGAGCGGCGCCAGCGGCTACCTGCTCAAGGAGGCCGCCGCCGAGCAGCTCACCCAGGCGGTCCGCGCCGTCTCGGTCGGCGAGCTGTTCCTCGGGCCGGGCATCCCCCACAACGTCCTGCAGCGCCTCGCCGACGACAAGGACCCCTACGGCCTGCTGACCACGCGCGAGCGGCAGGTGCTCCAGCAGATCGCTGAGGGCAAGACCAACCGCCAGGTCGCCGAGAGCCTCGGCGTCTCGGTCAAGACCGTCGACACCCACCGCACGCGCCTGATGCGCAAGCTGGGCATCCACGACCAGACCACGCTGGTCAAGTTCGCCATCCGCAAGGGTATCGTGACGCTGGCCTGAGGGGCGGGCGGGGGCTTTCTTACGGCCGGTTTTGGTTGACGTCCGCGGGCGGGGTACCTACAGTATGCACCACCTCCGCCCCGTGGCCTGCCGCCGGCCCCACCCGGCCGGCGGGGGGGCCTAGACGTTCGACCTGTGCCCATCGAGCCGCCGCGAGGGCGGCGCGGGCGCAACCAGCCGGAAGGAGTAGCCAGAATGTCCCGTTTCGGTGCCCTGGTCCTGATGGTCCTGCTCTGTGGCCTGGCCGGCTGCGGCGGACCGCAGCGTGTCGTGCCCAGCTGGGATGACGCCGTCGCCCCCGAAGCCCTGGCCAAAGCGGGCCTGGAGTTCTACTGGCAGCTCGCCGTCGAGCTCCACGCCGGCGAAGAGCTGGCGGGCCTGTGGCATCGCGGCGAGAACCTCTACGTCCTGACCAACACCAACCGCATCATCACCTACGATGCCGCCCGCGGCCTGCGCCGCTGGAGCCGACAGGTCACCGAGACCGACCAGTCGGTCTTCCCGCCGGTGCACATCGATGGCCTGATGCTGCCGCCGCGCCCCGGCCCGCACACCGAGGTCACCCCGCCGCCGCGGGAGAGCTATCGGCCCCACGACGTGGTGATCTTCAACACCGTCACCTACGCCCTGGTCCTCGAGCGGGCCACCGGCGAGCTGCTGCACCTGATCGACTTCAGCCCCGGCACCGCCTCGGGGCCGCTGGACATCCGCGAGCGGGCCCTGGCCATGGGCGACACTGGCTTTGCCGCCAACACCGGCACGGCCACCGACGGCGAGATGCTCTACGTCGGCTCGATCCGCGGGCCCTACTACGCCCTGAGCCTCGTCAGCGGCGTCGTCCATTGGGTGCGGGGCACCGACGGGATCATCTCCGCCCAGCCGATCTACCGCGACGGGCGGCTCTACGTCGCCAGCCTCGACGGGCGGGTCCACGTCACCGACACCGTCGGCGAGCCCGACCCCGTCTGGACCAGCGAGGCCACCGGGGGCCTCTCGGCTGACATCGCCCTGGACGAGCGCGGCGTCTTCGCCGGCAGCCTCGACCGCTGGGTCTACGCCTTCGACTTCCAGACCGGCCAGACCCTCTGGCGCTTCCGCACCCGCGGGCCCGTCCGCAACCCCATCCAGCTCGGCCGAGCCGCCGTCTACGCCCAGGGCCAGGGCGACGCCCTCTACGCCATCGACCTGGTCACCGGCGACGACATCTTCTGGCAGCTGCCCGACGGCGACCGCGTCCTGCTGGAGATGGACCGCGCCACCTACGTCCTGAGCGTCAACCGTGCCCTGATGGTCGTCAACGCCGCCGGCGAGCTGGCCACCACCGTGCCGATGGCCGGCCTGGACCTGTTCGTGCCCAGCCTCGACGAGCCGCTGCTGTTCGTCGGCAGCCGCAGCGGCCGGCTGGGCCTGATCCGCCCGCTGGGCGCCGGCCACCTGACGCCCGACCAGCTGCGCCGCACCGCCGGCGCCGCCGTCGGCGCCGCCACCGCCCCGGCCGTCCTCGAGCCGTAGGCCGCGGCTGTAGGCCGGGTCCAGCGCAGCGAGGCCCGGCACGCTGGCGTGCAGGCCCCCGGCCACGCCCGACCCACGGCGAGAGATTGTGTCACCCCCACCCGGGCTGTCGCCGTCAGACAGCCCGGGGTTTGTTTACGCAAGGAAGGTCGAGCATGGAAGCCCCCGTTATCCGTCGTGCGCTGCTGAGCGTGTACGACAAGAGCGGCATCGTCGAGTTCGCCCGGGCCCTGGTCGAGATGGGCGTGGAGATCCTCTCCTCCGGCGGCACGGCCAAGGCCCTGCAGGACGCCGGCGTGGCCGTTCGGCCCATCCAGGAGTGGACCGGCTTTCCCGAGATGCTCGGCCATCGCGTCGTGACGCTGCACCCGAAGGTCCACGGCGGCATCCTGGCCCTGCGCGACGACCCCGCCCACCAGGCCGACATGGAAACCTACGGCATCGAGCCGGTCGACCTGGTCTGCGTGAGCCTCTACCCCTTCGAGCAGGCCATCGCCCAGGAGGGCACCACACTGGCCCAGGCCGTCGAGATGATCGACATCGGCGGGCCCACCCTGGTCCGCGCAGCCGCCAAGAACCACCGCTACGTCACCGTCGTCACCCACCCCCGCCACTACACCCTCGTCCTGGACGACATGCGGGCCAACGGCCAGCGCGTCAGCCCCGACCTGCGGGCCCGCCTGGCCCTGCAGGCCTTCAGCCTCACCGCCGGCTACGACGCCGCCATCAGCGGCTACCTCTCCGCCATCCACGGCGAGCACTTCCCCGAGCGGCTCACGCTGAGCTACCGCAAGGTCGCCGACCTCCGCTACGGCGAGAACCCCCACCAGCAGGCCGCCTTCTACAGCTCCGGCCGGACCGGCGAGGCCTGCGTGGGCGCCGCTAGCTTCCTCGGCGGCAAGGAGATCAGCTACAACAACTACTTCGACGCCAACGGCGCCTTCGAGCTGGTCAAAGACTTCGCCGAGCCCACCGTTGCCATCATCAAGCACGCCAACCCCGCCGGCTGCGCGACCGACGCCGACCTCGTCGAGGCCTACCGCAAGGCCTACCTCGCCGACGTCAACGCGGCCATGGGCGGCATCGTCGCCCTCAACCGCCCCGTCACCGCCCCGCTCGCCGAGGCCATCGCCGACAGCTACACCCGCTGGGGCAAGGCCGCCGGTGCCGGCGGCTTCTTCGCCGAGGTCGTCATCGCCCCGGCCTTCGAGCCCGAGGCCATGGAGATCCTCCGCACCCGCAAGCGCTGGGGCAGCGAGGTCCGCCTGCTGGAGACCGGCCCCATCCGCGGCGGCCGCAATGACGAAAAATCCCTCAAGTACGTCGTCGGCGGCCTGCTGGTTCAGGACCGCGACCTGTTAGGACTTAACGAGCCCGACTGGACCGTCGCCACCGACCGGCAGCCCACCGAGCGGGAGTGGGCGGATCTGCGCTTCGCCTGGCTCGTCTGCAAGCACGTCAAGAGCAACGCCATCGTCCTGGCCCGGGACGGCGTCCTGCTCGGCGCCGGGGCCGGGCAGATGAGCCGCGTCAACTCCTCGCGCATGGCCGTGCACCTCGCCCGCCAGTACGGCGGCTCCGCCGCGACGCCCGACCTGAGCGGCGCCGCCGTCGCCAGCGACGCCTTCTTCCCCTTCCCCGACGGCCTCGACGTCGCCGCCGAAGTCGGCGCCACCGCCGTCATCCAGCCCGGCGGCTCCAAGAAGGACGCCGACGTCATCGCCCGCGCCAACGAACTGGGCCTGGCCATGGTCCTCACCGCCACCCGCCACTTCAACCATTAGCCCGTCCGCCAACCGAACCAGCGGCAACCCTGACCCGGGCGAAGGTGGGGCTTCGCTGACGCTGCGCCCCAGCCTACGGCGCAGGCCGTCTTCGTAGGCTGGGGGCGCAGCGGAGCGGAGCCCCACCTTCCCGCCCGGCCGATCACGCCGGGCCGGGGGGTTGACAGGTCTTTGGGTGCGCGGGAGACTGGATTGCGGCAGGGGGCTGTTCTGCCACGTCGTCCGTCTGGGACCTTACTGTCGAAGGAGCGCTGCCATGCGCCGAAACCTCGTCGCCGCCCTGGTCCTGGCCCTTGCGCTGGCCGCACAGGCCGACCCGCCCTCACAGGAGACCGCTGCCATGTCCACGTCGCCCGTCCATTCCACCGTGCCGGCCGTCACGCTTCGCCGCGAGGGCAACCGCGTCTGGCTGGCCGGGGCGAAGGAGTTGTTCCACCAGCACTTCGACGATACCAAGGCTGGCCGCACCACGCCCTGGGCGGAGCGCTGCGATACGTACATGTACCTCACGCAGATGCGCATCGCCGGCTGGGACGTCGACTACGCCACGCTCAACACCGTCGCCGGCTACGGGCCGAGCTTCGCCTACGCCCCGCGGCTGCAGGACAAGTGGAACGCCCACTACCACCCGCTCGAGGGCCGCGACGACCGCATCGCCCACGCCACCGGCTGCCGCTACCGCTGGCAGCGCCACGACGCCGAGCAGTACTGGCAGGCCCTCAAGCGGGCCATCGACGAAGGCCACGCCGTCCACGGGCCCAATGCGGAGGGGGTGCTGTTCATCGGCTACGTCGATGCCGAGGACCCCGCCGACCGCAAGGTGCTGCCGCTGGCGATCGTCTTCGTGGGCGCGGACGAGTGGACCTGGGAGCAGTTCAGCCGCTGGGTCGGCCAGCGACAGTGGTTCGGGCGCATCGAGGGCCGCGAGGAGCCCTGGCCGGTGCACCAGTCGGCCACCGAGGTCATCAAGATGATGGTCCGCGTCGCCCGCGGCCACGACAGCCGCCGCAAGGACGGCGACGGCGTGGTGTGGGGCATCGACGGCATCGAAGCCTACGCAGCCGATTTGGCCGACCTGAGCAAGTCGGGCGCGCCCGAGCGCGAGGGCGGCTACTTCCAGGGCGGCTGGCGGGGTTGCCACAACGTCTATCCGCAGATGTCCGGCCGGCCGGCGGCGGCGACGTACCTGCGGAAGGTCGCGCCGGCCTTTGGCGACGAGGCCAGGCCCCACGTCCTGGCCGCGGCGGAGGCCTACGAGGCGGCAACGGGATCGTGGCGTGAGTTCGCGCGTCAGCTCGGCCGGGGCGTGGAGGGCGGCCACACCGAGGCCTGGACGGGCGAGACCAACCGCACCGCCGGCGCCGCCGCCGTCCGCCAGGCGGCCGCCCACGAGCGCGAAGCCATCGCCGCGCTGAAGCAGGCCCTGGCCGCCGACGGCATCGAGCTGCCGCCAACGAGTGCCCGGGTTCCCAGATAGGAGTCCACCATGTCCAGTGCCACCCAACCAGCTCTGCGCTACGGATTCCGCTACTCCGCATGGGATTGGACCAGAGTTCGGACACTAGGGACAGACCCTGGTGTGTTAGGGACAGGCACCAGTAGGGCCCGTCCCGATCCTTGCGTGAGGAGCGCGCCATGGCAGCAGACCGACAGGAAAGCCCTCAGCCTCGCATGTACACCGAGTTCGCTCGGTACTGGCCACTGATCAGCACTCGCGAGAGCTACGCCCGCGAGGCGGAGTACTGGCGGGACGCGCTGCGGAAGCGTCTGGGGCCGGGGCGGCATCGGGTTCTGGAACTCGGGGTCGGCGGCGGGCACAACATGTCCCACCTGACCGGAGAGTTCCAATTCACAGCGGCTGACCTCTCCCCGGCCATGGCCGAGCAGGCCCGCAAGACCAATCCCGGTGTCGAAGTGCTGGTCGGTGACATGAGGACGATCCGCCTGGGCCGCAGGTTCGATGCCGTCCTCATCCACGATGCCATCAGCTACATGGCGACGGAGGCGGACCTTCGCGCCGCGTTCGCCACCGCCGCCGCCCACCTGGACCCTGGCGGCGTCTTCGTCATCGCTCCGGACTTCTACCGGGAGACGTTCCGTGACCCCACCCTCTGGACAGGGACGAACTGCTCTGGTGACGTGGAAGTCTCCGTCTTCGAGTACACCTACGACCCGGACCCGACGGACACGAGCTACGAGACCCTCATGTGGTATCTGATCCGCCAGCGCGGCGGCCCGCCGCGGGTGGAGCAGGATCGGCACGTCATGGGCCTGTTCCCCCTGGCGACGTGGGAGCGGCTGATGGTGGAGGCCGGCTTTCGCTTCGAGAAGGATCCCTACAACGTCCACGGCGGCGGACGCGAGTCATACCTGCTGGTGGGGATAGACAATACCAGCGACGGACCGCGGTTCCTGAAGGAGCAACCACCATGAGTAACCGGGCAGTCCCAGTCCGTGGCCAGCGGCTTGTGCTCGAGGGCGTGCCGCGCATCGGCTTCGACGTGCGGCTCTGCCCGTTCCCCGGCGCGGTCGAGTCGATCCTGCGCTACCTGAAGGAGCCGGTCGACTACGACTGGATCATGGGCGTTACCGGCGCGTGCTTCCGGCGTACGTTCAACCGCGACGACGGCGGCAACGTCGACCTCATGTACTTCTCCCCGCAGCCCCAGCAGCGCGTGTTCGACGCGCTGGGCTACGAGCTGCGCATCGTGTCGTGGAAGGACAAGGGCGTGATGCTGGCGGCCATCAAGGAGAGCCTGGCGGCCGGCCGGCCCGTGATCGCCTGCGGTATCATCGGCCCGCCCGAGGCGGGGATCGTGGCCGGGTACGACAAGGGCGGCGAGGTGCTGATCGGCTACAGCTACTTCCAGGACCGCCGCAAGTTCCCCGGCTACTACGAACAGCCCGGCTGGTACGAGCAGTTCGTCAACCGCCCGCCGGCGCCCGATGCGGCTCTCGGCCCGGAGACGCATGCCGTCGGCGTGATGGTCCTGGGGCCGCGCAAGCCCAAGCCCACCGAGCGCCAGACGCTGGTCGCGGCGCTGCGATGGGCGATCGACCTGGAGCGTACGGCGAATCGGCCGTACCTGCCGGACCACGTGTGCGGGCTGGCCGCCTATGACGCCTGGGCCGATGCCCTGGAGGTCGATGCGGACTATCCCCGGGGCGACGACAACGTCCTGGGAACGCGCGCCATGGTCTACGGCGACCAATGCGTCATGCTGGCCGAACGCGGCAGCGCCGTGCGTTTCCTGCGGAAGATGGCCGAGGCTGCGCCCGAGGCCGCCGCCGACCTGAACGCCGCCGCCGCCGAGTTCGAGAACGTCGGCAAGGTCGAAGGCCTGTGGCCGTGGAAGAGCCATTCCCCCCACAGCCCCGAAGTCCGGCAGGGCCTGGCGGACCCCGCGACGCGGCGGACGCTGGCGGCGGGAATCCGCCGCTGTCGCGCGGCCGAGGCCAAAGCTGTCGACTGCATGGAGAAGGCCCTGGCCTGCCTCTCGCCCGCCCCGGCCCGCGCGGCACTGAAGACGCCCACGCCAGAGGAACTAACGCGCGGCGCACGCTGGCAGGTGGAAGGCATGCCGATCCCGATGGCGTTCCGGGCGGCCATGAACGTGATCGGCAAGGACTATGGCCGCGAGGTGAAGAACGGCTGGAGCACCGATCCCGTCTACGACCGGTGCCTGGCCGCCAGTGGCGAGGCGTTCGACCTGCGCCTGAGCATCGACAGGGACGGCCACGTCGGCGAGCACTTCCGCCGGGCGACCCCCGCCGAGGTCCGCGAGGGCTGCCTGCGGATGCTGGCGGCGCTCAGCTATGACGGCGAGGTCTCCGTTCGGCCCGCCGAGGGGGGCGAGTCGGTCGAGTTCGACGCGCAGAGGCTCCGCGGCCACATCTTCGAGGCGATCGCGCGATCCGGCAAGCCCGTAATCCTCGTGGCCACGTCAGGCGATGTCGCCGTGGTCACGGGCTATGAGCAGGACGGTGCCGTGCTTCACGGCTGGACGTGCAACGGCGGCGGCCCGTCGGTGCTGTTCGATCCGGAGCGGCGCCAGGAGTTGCGGGACTGGTTCGCCACGGCCCAGGCGCTGGTGGTCTTCAAGGGGCAGTGCCACTCGCGGATGTCGCGTGTGCGGGGCGATCTGCTGACGCAGGCGGTGCACTTTCTCCGCCGCACCGAGCTTGGCGCCAGCCTTACCGGCCCCGCGCTCTACGAGGCGTGGGCGAAGCTCTTCGAGGGCGGCGACAGGGAGAGCCCCGAGGCGACGCGCGAACACTACAGCCGGTTCATCGACCCCGTGATCTGGGACCTCGCCGAGCGCCGCCACTACGCCCGCGTGGCCATCGAGCGGCTCGCCCCGAGCATGCCGGCGCTGGAAGACGACCTGCGCGCCGCGACGGCCGAATTCGCTGCCATTCACGACCTGATGTGGAAGATCAACTCTGCCGCCGGGGGCCGAAAGCCCGGCGGCGAACTGCCACAGCTGGCCGACCCGGATGTGCGCGGGCAGATCGCGGCGATTATCCGGGAAGCTGCCACGCACGACGCGAAGGCGGCCGACCACATCGAGACGGTGCTGGAGAACGCGGGACAGTCAGCCCGTGTCCCCGCTGGCGGCCCCGCAAACGTGTGGCCGGGATAGGCGATTGTCCCGGGCGTCAACCGGAGTGCCGAACAGGGTTGCAGCTGTCCCGGCTGTTCCGGGTTGGTTCAGCCCGCGTGCGGCACCCCTTGAAAGGCCAACGCAATGGACATAACACCCACCATCGAAGTGCAGCCATCTGTTCTGCTGGCGGGCTGCCCGCAGTTTGGCGATACGGGCAAGGTCTGTCCCGGCGCGGCGTGGGACCGGCTGTTCGCGATTCGAGTACAGGCGGGACTGGCGAAGGTTGGGCCCGTAGGCTACGGCGTGCTCGTCATGCCGCCGGAGTTTCCCGGCAATGGCCATCAGCACTACTACCTGGCCGCCTTCGAGGCCACCGCCGAGACCGAAAGCAACCCGGCGTTCTTCCTGTACCGGGTTCCTCGATGCGAGATCGCGGTCTTTCGCCTGCCGGGCAATGACTATGGGCTCTTCGGCGCGGTCCAGCGCCATGCCCACGATGTCTGGCTGCCCTCGTCCGGCTACACCTCGGCAGGGCCTTTCAGCTTCGAGCGGTACACGAACGCAGAGCCCTGCAGGGTCGACGTGTGCCTGCCCGTGAAGAGAATGTAGCGCTGGAGTTCCGGGGACACAGAGTTCGCAGAGCGAAGCTCCGAGAATACAGAAGAACACAGGAGTTCCAGAGGTACCATACGGAACTCCTGAGGGATGCAGGTACGGTGTCCCTGAATCCTTGGGAAGGAACAGGATGGCCATGCCCACCCGCAACGTGCTGAACGTGCCGAGGATCGGGTTCTACCACGACACCCAGCGGCATGCCGACTCCCGGATGCGCTGCCCCGAGGACGTCCCTCTGCCGGCGGTGCTGCGCGCGTGCCTGGAGAGCATGGGCGACGGCCTCGGCTGCACGCGCATCGGGCAGATCAGCCCGCACTGGCAGGTCGGCTGCGGCTACGCCCTGCTGATGGGCCTGACCGGCTCGGCCTTCCGCCTGAGCTGGAAGGAGGGCTGGCACGGCGACAACGTGGCCACCTGGCTGATCGGCAGCGACGCCGGGGAGATCTTCCGCCGCGCCTATCAGGCGATCGGCTACGAGCAGATTCCCGTGCACGTCCGCCCCGGCTGCGGCGAGCCCGAGCCGCCCGAGCAGATCGTCCGCAAGGTGGTCGAGAGCATCGACGCCGGCAGGCCCGTGATGGCCCACGGCGTCGTCGGGCCGCCTGAGGAGGCCATCATCGCCGGCTACGACGAGGGCGGCGACGTCATCCTCGGCTGGAGCTTCTTCCAGTACGGAGGGCCGTCGAGCGAAGGGCTCGAATACGAGCCCAACGGCATGTTCCGCAAGCGCAACTGGCTGGCCGACACGTGGGCCCTGACCCTGTTCGGCCGCAAGCTCGACCCGCCCAGGCCGGAGCAGGCGTACCTGGCGGCGCTGGATTGGGCCTTGAAGGTCATGCGCACGCCCAGGCGCTTCGACCGGCACAACGGCATCGCCGCCTTCGACGCGTGGATCGCCCACCTCGACCGGCAGAGCGAGATCGAGGCCGACACCGACCTGGCGATGGAGGTGCACGACGACGCCGTCATGGTGGTGGCCGAGGGCCGCTGGTATGCGTCCATCTTCCTCACGGGGGCCGCCCGGCACCTGCCCTTCCGGGCATCGCCCCTGCTCGATGCCGCCGCCCGCTGCGCCGATTCGCACGCGCTGATGTGGGACATGTGGAAGCTCCTCGGCGGCCACGGCCGCGGGCCCCAGAACAAGGCCAGGCTGCTCGACGCGGGCGTCCGCGAGCAGATGAAGCCCATCCTGCGGGCAGCCCGACAGAACGATGTCGCTACGACCGAGTGCATCGAAAAGGCGCTGGCCTAGCCGCCGGCCGCGGGCGACTAGGCGCGAGAGGCAGCCGACCCACGGAAACGCGGAAATGCGAGACAGCCTTCTCTACCGATGCTACATCAGGAAGAGGCACAGTAGGTGACTGTCCCACAGTTCACCGCATTTCACGGAGTTACCGGATGAGCATTGCCCCACCCATCGGAGAAGGCTTGTTGAGGGAAACGCTTGAGGCGGAGCGGGAGTCCCTCGGGATTCGGGGCGACATGCGGATCCGGTGGCTCTACAACCCCGGCAATTTCAGCAACGCCCACTACCGAGTCTCGGGCGATTCGGGCGACCTGCACGTCAAGCTCGTCGACGATCCCACAAGCATGGACCACTGGTACCGCCTGCGGGGTCGGCTCATGCGCGACTATCGTGCCCCCGAGATCCTGGCGCGCCTGAGCATCCCGCAGGCGAAGCTCACCGCGTATGTGTTCCCTCAGCTTCCCGGGCGAGCGCCGGATCCGGCCCTGGCAGGCCCGGTGATCCGCGAGGTGGGCGCGCTGCTCGCTCGACTGCACAGCGACGACGACCTGGGGGCGGAACTCCCAGGCGATGTGACGCTGCTGTCTTCGTTCCAGGCGGGCCTGCTCGAATGTCTGTCGGAGGATCTGGTCGCGATCCGGGCACACCCGGAGGTGAGCCGCCACTACGATGCGAGCACGATGGCGTGGCTCGCCGCCGAGGCCGCAGCACTGCACGAGGAAGCGCGCCGCCGAATACCCGATGAGCCGGTGCACAGTCCGATCCACAGCGATCCCTGGATTGCCAATCTGCTCGTGGACGGCCGGGACTGGCGACTTTTGGATTGGGACGGCCTGCGGCTGGGCGACCCGGCCGGGGATTGGGCGATGCTTCTGTTCGATGCCTGGGTTCACGGGGCGGACTTGGAGGAGTTCCTCCCGCCCGACCCCGATCTTCGCGACCGGGTGCGCCTCCATCTGCGAGCGGCCGGCTTCGATTCGATCGTCGACCCGCTCTCGGACCTGACGGAAATGCCGCCCGATGTTCCCGACGCCGGCGCGATCTGCGCAGCCAAACGCCACGCTTCGCAGAGCGCACTGCTCCGCTACCGGCGGCTCTACGTGTAGGACGGTGAGGCGGGACGTTGCGCCGGGGACCCCGCCGGCAACGAGTTGCCGGCCCTGCCGACTGCTCCACCTGGTGCTGCTCTCAACAAGACCGTCGCTACCGGCCAACCGCTTGACGCGCCTGGCGGGAGGGGGTAGTTTCGGCGGACGGACCGAACCGGTTCGCCCATGGGAGAGCGACGATGTACGACCTGCGTCCGCCGGCCGTCTACGCCCACCACAGCGTCCTGGCCAACCCCACCTGGCGGGCCCGCGTCGAGCGGGTGGTGGCGGCCCTGGCCGAGCCCAAGCCCATCACGCCCTACGGCGACGCGGACCTGCCCGGGCTGATCCGCAGCGAGGGGCTGCTGGCCGGCCGGGCGCCGATGGGCACGCTCGAGCCGATCCCCGACCCGGTGCTGCTGTTCAACACCTTCCGCTTCGACGAGCACCGCCAGGCCCGCACCGACGCCCTGAAGGCCCAGGCGACTGTCGGCGGCCACCTCCTCGACGCCCTGACCGGCTCGGGCCCCTTCGACTGGTTCGAGGACCGCCTGCCCGACAAGCCCGTCGCCACCTCCCGCGTCTGCCGGGCCTGCTGGCGGCTGCACTTTCAGCACGGCTGCGTCCACAAGTGCCACTACTGCGGCCTGGGCGGGCTGCTGGCGACGATGGTCAACGTCGAAGACTACATCGCCCAGCTCGACCGGCTCATCGCCGAGCACCCCTGGCAGGAGACCTACCTGCTCGAGGACGACGCCGACGTGTTGTGCCTCGAGCCCGAGCTGGGCTGCCTGGCCCCGCTGATCGAGTACTTCGGTACGCTGAAAGACCGCTACCTCATCCTGCACACCAAGAGCTGGAACGTCGACTGGATGCTCGGCCTGGCCCACAACGGGCGGACCATCCCCGTCTGGAGCCTGGCCGGACCCACCCAGGCTTCGCGCTTCGAGCCCGCCACCGGCACCACCGCCCAGCGCATCGAGGCCGCCCGCCGCAGCCAGCAGGCCGGCTACCCCGTCCGCTACAAGTTCAAGCCCATCATCCCCGTCGTGGGCTGGCAGGCCGACGCCGAACAAGCCGTCGCCCAGCTCTTCGAGCACACCCGCCCCGACGTCATCAGCCTGTCGCTCTTCATGTGGACCGACGTCGACGTCATGAAGCGCAACCTCGCCGCCTATCCGCTCGAGCCGAGCTTCCTCGCCGCCGCCGAGGCCGCCGCCGACGAGCTGGCCGGCGTGAACGCCCGGCCCTTCCCGCACGAGGTCCGCGCCGAGATCTACGACCACTACCTCCGCCAGATCCGCCGCCACGACCCCGACGTGCCCGTCTCGCTCTCGACCGAGACCTTCGCCATGTGGCAGGCCTTCGCCGCCCGCCTCGGCGCCGGACCGACCAACTACGTCTGCGGCTGTGGCCCCAACAGCACCCCCGGCCGCACCCGCCTGACCTGCAACGCCTACACCCACGCCCACCCCGCCCCCGGCACCCGCTTCGAGGCCTGGTGACCCCCAGAGACCCGGGGTCCGCAAATTCTGGATGGGGGGGAGTTTCTCAGGAGGTACCCAATCCATGCAGGCGGAAAATGCGAGCAGCAGTGCGGGCCTGGATGCCTACGATGCCGGGGCCGTTCTGGCCCGCTACCGGGCTCCGCGACTCGGAGGGGCCGGCCGGGACTTTCAGCTTTACGCCGACCGGGTCGTGGCGGTCTCCCACTGGCGAAGAGGGCATTACCAGGAGGTCACGCTTCTGCATCGCCTGGACCCGCAGCCGCAGTGGGCGCGGGGGCACCGCGGCCATTGGCAGGAAGGCCTGAAGAAGGGCTTCTGGCCGGGACTGGCGGTCAGCCTGGTGTCGTCCTGGGCGTTCCGGGCGCCCTGGGTCGGGCTGCCGGGGCTGGCAGTGTTCCTGGCGATTGCGCTGCCGGACATCATCGGGAGCTTTCGGCCTCTTCGGTGGGCCTCGTTTCAGCCTCGCCATGAGGGACGGGAGCTGGACGTCGTCGAGGACCCGCACCGCTCGCAGGAGTGGGAGGCGTTTGTGCTGGCCGTCAGCCGACAGATCCAGAAGCAGCCACCGACCCCCGCCGCCGCGCCCGAGCCCTGACCGGAGTTCGGGGGACACCGGTGAAGGTGGGGCTGCGCTTACGCTGCGCCCCAGCCTACGAAGACGGCCCCCGCCGTAGGCTGGGGCGCAGCGTAA
>JAWLCG010000024.1:0-24864 GCA_041687295.1 Phycisphaerae bacterium
GCGGTGTCCGCATTCTGTGCCTGGCCTCTCTGACGCTCGCCCCGGCCTCCGCGCCAGGGGCTACACCTCGCCGCGGTGGCTGCGCTGGCCGCGCCGGCCGCCGCCGCGCTGGCCACGGGGGTTGTCGTCAGGGGGCTGCTCTTCGGGTTCGCCCCTGCTGAACTCGGGCCGGCGGGTGGCTTTGGCCTGGCCCGGGCGGGCGGGGTTGACGTCGAGGGGCCGACCCTCGTAGGGCTGGCCCTGCAGGGCGTCGATTGCCGATTGGGCCTCCTCGGGGTCGGGCATGTCGACGACGGCGTAGCCCTGCTCGTCGGCCGGCAGGGCGATCCGCTCGACCTGCCCGTGCCGCTCGAACAGCATCCGCAGGCCGTCCTCACTGGCCTGCACGTGGAGGTTTCCCACATGGATCTTCATAGAGCACCTTCTCGCCACGGCCCGGGGGGGGCTCAGGTGGCGGCTTTGGGTTTCTGGGACTTCTGCAACTGCTGGAACTCCCTAAGGCGGATGTCGGCGGTGCGGACGGCGTGCTTCTCCGGCTCGATCCGCCGGCCTCGGGCGTGGGCGTAGGCCTGGGTGAACTCGGCGCCGAAGAAGAAGATCATCGCCGAGTAGTACACCCAGAACAGGATCACCGCCAGGGCCCCAGCCGCCCCGTAGGTGCTGCTGACGGCCGAGCGGGTCAGGTACAGGCCGATCAGGAACGTGCCGATCACGAACAGCAAGGCCGTCACGGTCGCGCCGATCCACACGTCGCGCCAGGCGATCACCGCGTCGGGCAGCACCTTGTAGACCACCGCGAACAGCAGCACCGCCAGGCCCAGCGTCACCAGCTCGTTGAGTAGCGGCCAGATGAAGCCCCCGCCCGGCAGCTGGTCGCCGGCGTAGCTGGCCAGGCCCGTCAGCACGGTGCTGAGGATCACCATCGTCAGCAGCAGCGCCCCGATCACCAGGACCAGCACGAACGTCAGCAGGCGTTTGCGCAGGAAGTCGATCACGGCGTTTCGCCCCTGGCTCTCGATGTCCCAGACGGCGTTGAGCCCGCCCTGCAGCGCCCCGAGCATGGCGGTGGCGCCGAAGGTGAACACGACGATGCTCATCGCGACGGCCCAGCCTCGGCCGGGCTGGCGGGTCTGCTCCATGGCAGCGGAGACCATCTCCCGGGCCTCCGGGCCCAGGGCCTGGTCGACCCGGCCCAGGACGGTCTGGCGGGCCTCGCCCTGGCCGAAGAACAGCCCGGCCAGGAACACCGCGATCACCAGCAGCGGGGCCATCGAGAACAGCGTGTAGAACGCCACCTTCGCCGCGTGGCCGATGGCGTCGTCAAACAGCCAGTTCCTCACCGCCCGGCCCAGGATGCGGTGCAGCCCGATGCGGGGCTTGTCCTCCTCCTGCGGAGGGACCTCGCTGTCGTCCTGCTCGTATGTCGCCCGCGGTTTGGCCATGGTGTCTCCGATCATCCACCCCTAATTGTAGAGGGCAGGCGGGGCGATGTCCGGAGCGGCGCGGCCAGGGGGGGCGGGTCATACGGACTGCGGCGGCACCGACGCCGCTGTGGCTGGCCCTGCGACGGGGTACCGTGGCTACAAACGCCGTAGCCACGGTACCCGGACGGCGCGGAACTCAGGCGGTTCCGGTCGTTCGCCGTCGCACCGTGGATGGCGATCAGCTCAGGCGGTCTTGTGAGCCTCGGGCAGGCGGACGGCGTGCTCTTCGGGCTCGATCCGCCGGCCCTGGGCGCGGGCGTAGGCCTGGGTGATCTCGGCGCCCAGGAAGAAGATCAGTCCCGAGTAGTACACCCACAGCAGGATCAGGGCCAGCGCCCCGGCCGCCCCGTAGGCGCTCGTGGCGGCCGAGCGGCCCAGGTACAAGCCGATCAGGAACTTGCCGACTTCGAACAGTACCGCCGTCAGGGCAGCCCCTATCCAGACGTCCTTCCACTGGATTTTCACGTCGGGCAGCAGCTTGAAGATGGCCGCGAACAGCACCGTCAGCACCACCACCGAGACGACGATGTTGAGCACCTGCCAGAGCACCGCCGAGCCCGGCAGGGTTCCCTCGGCGTAGCCGGCCAGGCTACTGATGACCGCGCTGAGCACCACCGTCGCCAGCAGCAGCAGGCCGATCAGCCCCACCATCAGCAGCGACAGCAGCCGTTTGCGGATGAAGCCCCAGATGGCATTTCGCCCCTGGGGCTTGACTTCCCAGATGCGGTCCAGCGCCCCCTGCAGGGCGCCGAAGACGGCCGTCGCCCCCACCACCAGCGTGATGATGCTCAGTGTGATCGCCACCACGCCGTGGCCGGAGGTCTGGGCCTGGTCCATCATCTGGCCCATCAGTTCGGCCGCCTGCGGGCCGATGCTCTGGGTGACCTGGTCGAGCATCGTCTGGCGGGCCTGCCCCTGGCCGAAGAAGACGCCCGCCACGTACACCGCGATTACCAGCAGCGGCGCCAGCGAGATCATGGTGTAGAACGCCACCGCTGCCGACAGCCGAGCGGCGTTGTCGCTGGCCCAGTCTTTGACGGCCGTCTTGAGAACCCACCAGTAGCTGCGTTGCCGGTCATGCGCGGCGTGTTCGGCTGTCGTCATCGTATGCCCCCGTTCACGTCTACAGGCAACCAGGCCAGTCCGGATGCCCCTGGCGGCCGATCGACTCTCTGGCTGGGTGCCCCGGGCAAGCGGGGCGTCAGCACCGCTCGCCCGGTCGAGGGCGGAGGCGGTCAGGCACCCCATCCCGCCCCGGCCGGGCGAGCCTGCGGCTTGCCCGGGGCACCCTCAGCCGTCGATCCACACCGGCAAAAAGCTGATGGTCTAATACCGCACCTCGCGGCGGTGGCTTTCGACGGCCAACTGCGAGGGCGCGCCGATCAGGCCGCCCAGGGCCCCAACGACGGCGCCCAGCAGCAGCATGATGAACGCCCAGGTCGCCGCCGACGCCCCGGCCTCGCTGGCGGTCTGGGCGTACTGCTCGGCCGTCTCGGCGGCCTGGGTGGCGGCCTGCTGGACGCTCTGGGCCGCCTGCTCGTATTGCGTGGCCCACCGATCGACCTGCTGCTGGGCCTCCGGACGCGTCATGTCGGTGTTGGCCACCAGGACGTCCACGGCGTTCTCGCGCGTGGCCACGTCGGAGGGGTTCTGCAGCAGATCGGCCAGGGCGGCCTGGAGGCTCTGATAGTCGGCCTCGCGGGCGATGTCCTGGGCCTCGGTGCGGATGCTACGCCAAGTCTGGCCCTGCTGGCCCTGCATGCCGGGCCACTCTTCCGGGGCGATCTGGGCGGCGGCGCCCGCGACACCCGATACGGCCGAGGTGGCGGCGCTCCAGGCCCCGCCGATCAGCCCGCCGACGGCGCTGCCCAGCAGCCAGATCGTCAGGACCGTCGTCAGCGCCCAGGTCACCAGCCCGTGCAGGCCGCCGTCGAGCCGCTTGGTCAGCCCGGCCATGCGACCGGCCGTCCAACCGCCGATGAACACGGCGATCAGGCTGGTGACGACCCACCAGATCACCGCCCCGATGCCGACGTCATCCCACTGCACGTTTCCCTGGCCCGGGTCGACCACGGCCAGGCCAATGGCCAGGCCCAGCATGGCCAGCGTCACCTGGATGACCAACGCCAGGATCGTCCCGGCGATGATCGCCCCCCAACTGACCCGCTTGACCGAGGCCAGGATCGTCTCCTGCTCCACGGCCCGGCCCGGTGCGGGCGGCCGCGGGACGGATTCATTGTCAGCCATCGATACGTCCTCCCCTATGGAATCGGAGGGGCGCCCCCGACAATGGGCGAGCCCCCGGCCCGACGCCGGGTCGCCCCACGGAGTCCCCCTGGTTCTCCAGTACGTTCATTATAGGGCCCCCGCGACGAAAAACAGGGGACGGGTCCTCTCGCGGCCTCCGGGTGTCCCCCGCGCAAAGAAAAAGCCCCGGCCGGTGGGGCTCAGTGCGACACCGGCCGGGACTACTCAAGGGCCTGCAACGCCGGGCCAGAACCAGGCCCGTCACGTCCTGCGATTCAGGGCCAGGACGTCGGGGCGGCCCCGTCCGTCCTCAGGCCGATGCAACGCGATCAGCGCGCCGCCGACTCCGCCGGGACGTGCCAGCAACGCCGCGCCGCCAGCTTCGACACCGGCGGCTGCTTGATGAGCACCTGCCGGCGGTAGCTGCCCGTCTGGCCGATACGGGACCGGATGGGGGTGTCGCTGTCAGGGAGCCGTGGGTAGTCGGTGCGAAGTCGCATGGCTGCCTCCTCAGGTTGGATGCCTCGGCCGAGATTCCGATCCCGGCGCTTCCTCACCTGAATCCTATGCACAGGCCGTGCCAGAAACCCCCGGCCCGCCCCGCCCGGCCCAAGACCCCGCCGTTTGTGCTGAACCGTCCAGGATTTGCACTGGGAGTGTCCCCAGTAAACTCCGCCCCGCCCCATCGGTGACCCGGTGGCCCACATGAGGTGTCCTGCAAATGTGTCGTAAATGCCCTGGGTGGATACAAAACTGTATGAGTGTCCAGTGTCGGGTGTGTTGTTGGGCCTTGATCCCCCGGCGAGGGGGGGCTTGCACTGTCGGGCAGTGACCGTAAGAATGGATGCGGAACGTTCCTGAGGCCAGCCGGCCGCAATGCGGGAGACCGATCATGAAGCGTTGGCTTAAGTGGACGGTGCTTGGGATGCTGGTGCTGGTGGTGGCCCTCGTGGTGGCGGGGGGGCTTTCGATCGATCGGCTGGCCAAGACGGGGGTGGAGCGCGGCTCAAGCTATGCCCTGGGCGTGAACACTGGCGTGGACGAGCTGGACCTGAGCCTGCTGGGCGGCTCGCTGACGATGGACGGCCTGCAGGTGGCCAATCCGCAGGGCTATCGCTCGCCGTTCCTGATGCGCACCGGTCAGTTCGACCTGTCCGTGCAGCCCCGCAGCGTGCTGGGCGACGAGCTGGTCGTCCGCTCATTCGAGCTCAACGGCCTGGAGCTCAACGTCGAGCAGACGCTCACCGGCAGCAACGTCCGCGAGATCCTGAAGAACCTGCAGCGGTTCGAGTCGACCGACCCCGAGCAGCCCGACCCCGCCGAGCCGGGCAAACGGGTGAAGGTCGACCGCATCGTGATCCGCAACGTGGTGGCCAACTTCCACCTGCCGGCTGCGCTGGCCGAGAGGCCCATCGCCGTGCGGGTGCCCGAGATCGTCCTGACCGAGGTGACCAACGAGACCACCGGCGGCGTGATGATCTCCGAGCTGACCAGCCGAATGATGGCCTCGATCCTGGCGGCCGTCACCGAAAAGGCCCAGGGCGTCGTGCCCGCCGACGTCCTGAACGACCTCCGCGGCCAGCTCTCGCAGCTGACCGCCCAGCTGGACCCGAAGACGCGCGAGCTCATCGAGCAGGTCCAGGGGCAGGTTAAGGGCGTCCTCGGCGAGGGCGTGCAGGGCATCCAGAAGGACGTGACCGAGGGCGTCGGCAAGGTTTTCCGCGGCCTGGGCAACGGGCCCTCCCAGCTGCCCGAGCCGGAGTAGGGCGTCTGCCGATTACGCCTGCGGGTCGACGCTTCTCCGAAAAGCAAAAACGTCCGGATGCCGTGGCTACGGTGTTTGTGAGCCACGTCTTCGGACCGCCATTTTCCTATCGGACGGGCGGGTGAACTGGGCCGCCAGATCGACGGGCCAGCCACGATGCCCACGGAAGGCATTCCGTGGGCTTGGGACGGAGGCGCCTTGGGACCCACAGACGCAATCGGCAAATGGTTTAGACGGGGGCGCATGGGAAGGGCGGAAGAGTCGCCGGCCTTGGCCGGTGCGACTCTTCCGCCCTTTCTGCACTTCTACGCGGCCCGGGTTACTCCACCGTAACGGCCAGGCCCTTGCCGGCGGGGATGCGGAGGGCCTTGGCGAAGTCGAGCGTCACGCGGCCCTTGTCGAAGGTGGCGGTGTAGGCCTTCTGGGGCACGGCCTTGCCGGCGGCGCGGACGGTGACCCGGGCGGGGCTCTTCACCGCGGTGCCCAATTCGAGCCGGCGGGGCGTCCAGGTGCCGGTGCGGACGTCGATGGCGATCTTGTCGGCCTTCTTCGTGCTGGAGCGGCTGTAGTGGCCGGTGCCGTGGCCGAAGGCGAAGAACAGCTTGAGCGACGCGTCGGTCAGGCGCGGGTCGAAGCGGTAGAAATCCTCGCGGATGGCCAGGCCCAGCAGGGCGTTGAGCACGGCCCAGGCGCTCATGGGGCGGTAGTAGTGCCCGCCGAACTCCTGGTGGTCGTAGTACATGCCGCTCTTGCGGTAGCGGTCATCGACGTTGCGGACGACCTCCAGGCCCTGCTTGACGAGCCCCTGGTAGATCAGCAGGCTGGCGTGGGCGAGCTCGACGCCGCTCCAGCAGGTGTTGGCCTGGTCGCTCCAGCAGTCCTTGTCGACGTCATGGAGGAACGCGTCGCCGGGCCAGCGGCAGTTGAGCAGGCCGTAGTCGGGTTGGTAGTTGGTGGCCATGACGGTCCGCAGGGCCTTGCGCATGCGGGCGGGGTCGAGCAGGTCGTCCAGGCCGACCATCTGGTTGGCCCACTGGCCGATGATCTGGTCGGTCAGGCAGCCCTCGTCGAGGTCGCCGCGCTCGCCGCCGGCGTCGTTGTAGAGACGGTAGAACTCGCCGTTCCACAGCTTGGTTTCGAAGACGGGGGTGGCCTTTTCTAGGACCTCGGCGTAGCGCTGGGCGGCCGGCTCGTCGCCGAGGGCGTGGGCGGCCTGGATCGCGCAGTGCAGGGCCGAGAGCCACTGCGACGCGACGTAGCTGGCGGCGCCGTACATCGGGAAGTTGTCGTAGGTGCACATCGCGCCGGCCATGTCGGGCAGCAGGTCGCCGTTGGGGTCGCGGTCGCGCAGGACGTACTCCAGGGCCTCGGTCACCGAGGGCCAGATCGTGGCGAGGTACTCCTTGTCGCCCGTCCAGAAGTAGCCCCGCAGGGCCATGATGACGTACTGGCTGGGCAGGTCGAGGCGATGGCCGACCTTCTCGCGCTTGTCGTTCTGCGTGAAGTCTCGCTGGATGCCGTGGCAGATGCTGCCGGTCTGCTCGTTCCGCAGGCGCATGTGCGCCTTCATCATGCTCTTGTCGAGCTCGGGCTGCAGGGCGGCGGTGCTGATGGCGCCGTACATGCCCACGTCGATCGTCGCCAGCGGGCCCCAGGGGCGCTCGGGCGTCATGCCCTCCTGGATGCCGAAGTTGCCCTCCTTCGTCAGCCACGAGCCGGTGCGGAAGGTGTTGAGCTGGCTGTTGACCTGGTCGAGCACGAAGGCGGGCGCCGTCGAGTCGAAGAAGTCGTCGTGGAAGGCCCGGCTCTGCTCGGTGAGCCGCTTCTGGTTGGCGATGACGTAGCGGGCGACGTCGGCGGCGTCGGCGAAGTCGTTGGTGTAGCTGTGGCCCTCCAGCCGGCCGGTCTCCCGGCTGTAGAGGTTGGGGAAGTACCAGCTCGTCACGAAGCTGTGGTCGAAGGCCTCGCCCTTGCCCTTGAAGCTCTTCGAGAAGGCGATGGTGCTGAACAGCCGAGCCCCCGCGCGCTGCTTGCCGGTGGCCTTGTCGGTCATGTTACGCCCGGCCGTGTCGTCGACGTTCGGCAGCTTGGGATTGCGGATGACGATCTCGTAGTAGGGGTGGCGGTGCTCCCAGCCGAGGTAGTAGCTGCTCTGGCCGTTGAGCGAGGCGACGACCTGCTGGCCGAAGGAACTGGCCTTCTTGTCCATCTTGCAGGTGCTCTCGAAGAGCTTATACCCCCGGCCCTCGTCGAGGCGGCTGGCGTAGAGGCGCTCGGGCACGTCGTAGCCGACGCCGTTGCGCATCGTCGCCATCAGCATCACGTCGACGGGGTTGTTCGTCTTGGAGCGGACGCGGAAGTTGAAGATCGCCGCCGGCAGGGCCGAGTCCTTCACGTTGTGCGGAATGAAGGGGCTGAAGGCCTCCATCTCGACGTCGACGGGCATGTCCTTATCGCGGAAGGTCATGCGGGTGAAGGGGAAGCTGGCCTCGTACTCGATCTCGTCCACGCCGGTGAGCCACGGGAAGGTGTAGTAGTGCGAGGGGATGCTGGCGACCTCGTAGCCCTGGTCGATCTGCAGCAGCTTCATCTGGGGGTTCTTGCCCTTCTCCTGGTAGCGGACGATGAAGAAGAGCATCGAATCCTCGGCCAACGGGAAGGATTCGCCGGTGCCGTGGGGGTTGTTGTTGAAGATGTTCCAGTTGTAGAACACCCCGTCCTTGCGCAGCTCGAACCAGCCCGTCCCGATCCCGCCCAGAGCCAGCCCACTGCGGGGCTTGTGCTCGCGCTTCATGACTTCTTTAACCGCCACCTGTGGCTCCTTCGTATTCGTAGACTCGTAACTCAGCGAAGCCCTGAAAGGGCGAAAGACCTTGGCCGGGGGCGTGAGCCCCCGGAACCAGGTCGCGTCCTGATCTCCAGCCCTGAAAGGGCGGAAGAATCCTGTCGGAATCGGGTTCTTCCGCCCTTCCAGGGCTTTGCTTCTCTCATCGCTTGAACCGGGGACTCACGTTCCCGGCAAAAGTCTTCCGCCCCTTTGGGGCTCTGTCCGGCGTGGCCGATCGGTTGTGTCAACCGTCGTGGCGCCTGCCGCGAACGCATGGCTACAAACACCGTAGCCACGGCACCCGGACGGTTGGACGGCACCGGGGCCAATCGAAAATCTGCAATCAAAGATCAAAAATCAGATGATCACCTCGACCTTGTGCACCTGCCCGTCGCGGAAGTCGGGCAGGACGTCGCCGACGACCTTGGCGCCGTCGCAGGTGATGCTCGTGGCGCCCTTGCATCGGCCGGCGGCGTTGTCGAGGTGGATGTCGTAGGTGGCCCCGCGGAAGCGGCGGACGACGCGGGCGTCCATGCGGGTCTTGCTCAGGCACGGGTCGATCAGCAGGCCCTCGAAGCTCCGGCGGGCGCCCAGGATCCACTCGATCAGCAGCACCGTGAACCAGCCGGCTGTGCCGGTCCGCCACGGGTAGCCCGATCGGCCATAGATGAACGGGACCGTCGAGTAGGAGTTCGTGAAGCTGAACGGCTCGACCTGCGACTGCCGTACGGGGTTTTCGGGGCTGTCGGGGGCGACCTTGACCCAGGTTTCCCAGGCCCGCTCGGCCCGGCCCAGCATGCAGTCGGCGACGGCCTTGAAGCCCGCGGCGTGGTTGTAGCAGCCGCCGTTCTCGACGTGGCCGGGCATGGAGTTGCTCATGCGCCCCACGCGCGGGTCGTACTCGCTGAACGGCGGCGTGCAGATGCGGTAGCCGACGTCCTCGGTGAGCCACTCGTCGACGCTGCGCATGCACCGCTCGGCGCGGTCGGGCGGGGCGATCTGGCTGAGGATGGCCCAGCTCTGGGTGTTCAGGAAGATCTTGCCTTCCTTGCTGGCCTTGGAGCCGATGCGGTAGCCGTCGCCACAGATCGTCCGCACGTACCAGTCGCCGTCCCAGGCGACCTCGTTGAGGCGCTGGGCGAACTCGTCGTAGCGCTGGCGGGCCTCGGCGGCCACCGCGTCGTCGCCGCGCCGCTGGGCGAGCTGCTCGACCTGCAGCAGGCCGTAGCAGAGCTGCTGGGTGACCATGACGCTCTCGCGCTCGCCGGCCTCGGCGGTGGCCTCAAGCCCGTCGTTCCAATCGGCGTGGTGCTGGTTGCACAGGCCGTGTCCGCCCGTGTCCTCAGCCAGGAACCGCATCGCCCGCAGCATGTGCTCCCAGACGGTGCCCTTGTCGGCGCTCTCGAAGAAGGGCACGACCTTGTCCAGCAGGTCCAGCTCGCCGGTCTCCTCGACCAGGCCGGGGATCGTCATCATCGTCCAGGCGGGCTTGTCGGAGTACTGCAGGCGGTTGAGAGGCCGGAAGCCGTGCGGCACGCTGCCGTTTTCGTACTGGCTGGCCAGGGCCCGCAGGACGTTGTCCTCGGCCGTGGGCGCGTCGAACAGGCCGATGGCGTTGTCGACCTGAAGATTGTCGCGGAAGCCGCTCTTGTTGATCAGGTAGCTGTAGAGCTGCTTCTTGACGAAGATATTCATCAGGCCGTCGTAGTTCGTATCGCCGGTCTGGACGGTGAAGGCCTTCTGCCGCTCGGCCTCGGCCTGCTCCTGGTCGGCGCAGAGCTGGTCGATCTTCGCCTCGCTGAGGTTGGCGCGGATCTGTCGCACTTCATCGGGATTGACGGCCTGGCCGAGCAGGAAGTCGGCCCGGCCCGTGCTCTTGGGCGGGATCTCCAGCGTCACCTGCACCAGGCCCACGCAGTCGGGTCCGAAGCCGGGCTGGTTGTCGGCGTTCCAGCCATACAGGATCTTCGGCGTGCCCAGGGCGAACTCGCTGCGGGTGAAGTGGTCGCGGTAGCCCGTGCCGCCGACGAAGCCTTCGTTCTTCAGCGCGACGAGGTAGCCCTTGAAGCGGTCGGTGGGCACGAAGACGTTGCGGTTGGTGATGAACACGCCGCCGATCTCGGGCAGGACCTCGGCGTAGTTGTCCTTGCCGACGCCCTTGCCCTCCTCGTCGCAGCCGGTCAGCTGGAACATCGCGTAGGCGAACAGCGAGACCTTGCGCGGCCGGTCCGAGAGGTTCTCGACGGTCGTCGTCCAGACCTCCATGACGCCCTCGGCCGGCACGAAGACGCGCTGGGTCGCCCGCAGGTCGCCCCACCGGCCGGTGATGACGGTCTTGGCCGGGTAGTAACGGCAGGAGCGGTCCTCGACCGGCGTCGGGGCCGGTGCGCCCCACGGGCAGAAGACCGTGCCGGACTCCTCGTCGCGGACGTAGAAGTACTTGGAGTCGTAGCTGACGAGCATGCACTTTCGGCCCTTGCCGTCGCGGACCCAGACCGGCCCGTCGCCGATGTTGCTGGTCTCGGCGTAGACCTCGTGCTCGCCGATGCGGTTGTAGTGCAGGTTGATCCACTTGCGGGGCGGCTCGGCGGTCAGGACGAAGCAGCCCTCTTTGGCGTCGAAGTGTCCGTAGTTCTCGATCGTGCCCACGCTGATGCTCCTGCAAAAGGGACCCCGGCCCGTCACGCACGAAACCGCTTGGCGCAAAGCCTACCGGCCCCGCGGCCTGACGGCAAGCGCGAGCTTGGCCGTAGGCCGGGTCGAGCGGAGCGAGGCCCGGCGCCATCGGGAGAGAAACGCCGGCCACAGAGGCCACAGCGCGGGGGCTCTGCCCCCACACCCCCGGGATTTATCGCTTTGGGGCCACCGGCATGGGATGGGCTCATACGCATCCCGGGCGATCCTCCTGCGGCCTGGGACCGCGATCGGGTGCCATGGCCGCTTGCGGCCATGCGAAGGGGGCCAGGGCTGCGGAGACGGTTGGCCTACCAGCGGCGGCAGGGCGAATCCAGAGCCCCGGAGGGCCTGCCCGCCAGCGAGCGGCCCCCATGGCACCCAGAGCGGGCATGGCAGCCAGAACACGAGAGTCCGTATCACGCTCCCTGCCGGTTGGCCGGTCCGGCCGGTGGGCGAGAATGCGATAGATCCGCAGGATAGTGGTACAGAGGAAGTGGCCGCCCGCGCAAAACAGCGGGGGCGGACAACGGCCAGGCCGCTGTCCGTCCCCGATCATGGCGCCCGGCCAGGGGGGGTGGCCGGGCGGGTCCCTCCGACCCTTCGGTGAACTACCGGCGCCGCCGCAGCCACGGCAGGCCCAGGGCCAGCCCGGCCAGGCTGGCCGGCTCGGGCAGAACCTCCAGCGACGGCGCGAAGCCCACGTTCTCGGCCGAGGCGACGTAGCTCTCGTCGTTGCCCACGCTCCAGCCGTCCGGGTAGAGGATCAGGCCGACCCAACTCCAGCTCAGGTCGGCAGCCTTCTGCACTCCTCCAGTGGGCAGTTGGCGGCCCAAACAGAAACCCGAACAGCCGAACTAAGTAGTACGGTCGTTCGAATAACCTACAGTCGAACCGCCAAACCGTCAAGGGGTATAATCGCCGGGGTTGGCCTGAGGCCGCCCAGGAAAGGTGCCCGATATGGGGCTCAGGCGAAAAACAGATGCGTCTACTGGCGGCGGACCTTACAATGTGACGTTGAATGGGGTTTGTTCCCGCCCGGTTGTTTTTGTGAGTCGCAATCGCCATGGCCAGAAAGCACACGCCCAAGTCGCGCGTCAGCAATGCCCAGGGTCGGGCTACGCGCACGGCGATTCTGGATGCGGCCGGCCAGCTGATCGCCCGCAAGGGGTATGCGGGCACGAGCCTGCGCGACATCTCGCAGGCCTCGGGGGCCGGCCTGAGCTCGATTATCTACCACTTCCACAGCAAGCAGGAGCTGTTCCTCGAGACGATCCGCCACTTCGTCGTCGAGACCGCCCAGCTCGAGCGGCACTTCGTCGTCTTCGACAGCCTTGACTACAGCGACCGCCAGGCCGTCGCCGACGCCATCCGCGACTCGATGCGGTCGTTCCTGGACGCCTGCCATGGCCGGCCGGCCGCGGAGTTCGTCATCGGGCTCTACGTGCGGATCATGGTCGAGGGCGAGCCGGCCGCCCTGGGCATGCTGCTGGAGTGCTTCGCCCCCGTGCAGCGCAAGCTGCCCGAAGTCGTCCGCCGCATCCGCCCCGACGCCACCGACGCCGACGTGGCCTTCTGGCTGCAGCTCTACTGGTCGCAGTTGCAGTACACCGTCATGGGCAAGCAGCTGGTGCTGTACGACATGGGCCTGCCCGAGGGCTACACGCCGGAGTTCCTCGACGAGGCCGCCTACCGCTTCGCCCATCACTGCTGCCTGCCCCTGGGCCTGCCCGAGCCGCGGCGGTACGGGTAGGGCGGGCAATGCCCGCCGTCGATGGCGCCTGGCGCCACCGCGGCGGGCAATGCCCGCCCTACTGCACGTCCCAGCGGAGTTTCGCCAGGCGGATGCCCTGGAAGTCGTAGAGGTCGCTGATGTACCACTGGTTGTTGTGGTGGATCAGTTCGGGGGCCTTGATGGGGAAGGTGGCGATGAGGTTGCGGTCGTCGTTGCAGCCGAAGCTGTAGGGGTCGGCGGCGCGGTAGACGTAGGTCTCGAAGCTGATGGAGCTGGCGCGGAAGAGGTACCAGTAGCCGTCGAGGTGGACGACGAAGGGGCTCTCGGCGCTGACGGGCCCGTTGCCGCCGGCGCCGCCCTCGCTGACGCGGCTGAAGTCGCTGAACTTCTGCAGGTCGGGCGTCGTGCGGAGGTTGACGAAGCTGTAGCTGAGGTTGTCGGCCACGCGGACCGAGACGGTCGAGAAGAAGTACAGCAGGCCCTGGTGCTCGAGGACCATCACGTCGCGCCCGCCGTGGGGGTAGAGCTCGTATCGGTCGTCGGGGCGGCCCGTGCGGGCGTAGTGGATGCCGTCGTCGCTGGTGGCCATGCGGATCGAGCCGCCGGTGTGGTAGAAGCAGTGGTATCGGCCGGCGTGGCGGAAGAAAAAGGGCGCGCCGATGTGCTCCTGGCCGTCGGGGCCGATGCTCTCGCCGCAGGCGCGGTCGGCCCGCAGCTTGACGCCGGCGGGTGCCCAGGGGCCCTGCTCGAGGTCGCTGCCCTGCCAGCCGTAGATCAGTCGGCCGATGCCCGCCCCGCGGATGCACGCCCACAGCTGCCAGGTGCCGTCGGCCGCCTGGATGAAGCCATGGTCCACCACGTGTTGGCGCTGGGGTTCGGGTCCGGCCAGGTCGCCCAGGTCGGGCATCTCGCAGATTCGCCACCACTCGCTCTCGATCACCGGCACCCGGGCTGTCCGCTGCTGATTCTGCACGCTGAGTCTCTCCTTTGGGTTCACTGGGCCGGGAGAGGGGCTTCTTCCCCAGCCAGCCGATGCTACCCTACCCGACGGTCGCGGCCCCGCCAAGGGCGTGAACACCGGTTTTTCCCTCTAGGCGCCTGGCGCAGACCGCCTTATGCTGGAAAGTGTCGCCGGGAGCATTGCGCCCCGGGCTCGGCAGATGGGGACTGCACGCGGGAGGAGACGATGAGACACCTGACGGTTCTAGCGGTTCTGGCAGCGGTAATGGGGGCTCTGCAGGCGGCGCCGGCGGCGATCCTGTCCGACGGCGACTTCAGCGTTCCGATCGCCCAGTCGAGTTGGATGGCTGGCACCCATGGGTTCTACAGCTACTACACCAACACCCTCGGCGGCAGCCCGGCCAACCTCGAGGCCACCGGCGGCAACCCGGACGCGCACCTGCGGCTCCGGCAGTTCGGCAGCCACCTCATGACAGCCCTGCCCGCGCCGGCCGGCGAACAGAGCTGGACGGTGAGCTTCGACTGGGCCCGGCCCAACTCGTGGGGCAACGCCAACTTCGAGGTCTGGGCCTTCAGCGACGGCGACGAGTTGCGGATCAACAACACGCTCTACGGCGCCGACGCCGTCGTCACCGGCGGCGAGAAGCTCCGCGACATCGTCCTGCCGACCAGCAGCAGCTGGGTGGGCCAGAGCTTCGACTTCACCGTGCCGGCCGGCTACGACGCGGTCGCGCTGGTGTGGTTCATGGACGGCAGCGACAACAACGGGCGGATCGACAACCTGGTGGTCACCCCCGAGCCGGCCAGCCTGGCGATGCTCGCCCTGGGCGGCCTGGCCCTGCTCCGCCGACGCCGGTAGGCCAGCCCCTGCGGAAAACGCTACGGGCGCCGCGACTCGCACGAGCCGCGGCGCCCGTAGCATTGCGCCGGTCTTGTCGGGTGTGCAGATTCCCGGGAGCGGTGCTGCACACGCCGCGATGGCGTCCAGACCCCCCGGCGGAGTGCAGGACCTGCCCTTCGCTGCGTTTCGGGCAGAACCTGCAGACCCTACCGCCGCCGGCGCAGGGCCAGGCCGCCCAGCAGCAGCAGGCCCAGGCTGGCCGGCTCGGGGACGACTTCGAGGTAGGCGTCGGCAAAGCGTTCGCCCAGGGCGATCTGGCCGGCGCCGTTGAAGTGCCAGCTGTCCGTCATCGGCAGGTCGTCGGTGTCGACCCACGCGGCGAAGTCGTCCATCGTCTCGGCGAACTCGACCTGTTCGAGGCGGACGCGGTCGAGGCGGTGCTGCAGGGCGACCGGGCCCCAGAGCCGGTCGTCGTTGGTGAGGTTGTCCATCGTGTCCGGCAGCACCCGGCCGGGCTTGGCGGCGACGATGTCGGGGTAGGCGTTCTTGAAGCTCTGGCTGTAGCGGCGGGTGCCCTTGGTCGTATCGCGGCTGAAGGTGGGGCCGATCTTCTCGCTGATCCGCCCGAGTACGACGGGCAACTCGGGCTCACCTGTGGCGTGGCGGACCTTGGCGACCAGGCCGGCGAAGCGCTCGGCGTAGGTCTCGTGGGGGTTGCCGCCCCAGCCGTCGGCGTCGCCCTCGCCCTGCATCCAGATCAAGCCGGCGAACTCGTAGCCGGGAATCTCCCCGGCGGTCTGCTGGGCGTCGAGGCGGGCGGTGACGGCGGTGATTCGCTCGAAGAGGGCGTCATGGCCGGCCTGGCCAGCGGTGGCCCAGTAGTTGAGGTTCGTGCCGCCACGGGTGACCTTGACGATGGCGACTTGCTCGTCGGGCATCGCGGCCGCCAGGGTGCGGCCGAAGGAAAGCTCCGGCCCGAAGCCCCAGCCGGTGGGCTTGTTCAGGAAGGGCCCGAAGCTCAGCGGGACCCAGCCATCGGTGTGTTCGTTCACGTTGCTGGCGTCGTACCAGACGTTGGGCTGGGGGGCGTACCCCGCCGGCGCCTCGCCGTTGGTGCCTGCCCCAGCCATATTGGACTGCCCGGCCAGGACGAAGACCTTCACCGGCTTGCTCTGGGCCTGGGCCAGCGTCGCGCTCACCACCACCACGGCCACCAGCGTGGCCAGTTGAATCCCTCGCACCATGGACGGCCTCCTTTGTGAGGCCTCCAGTATAAACCCATCGGCGGATTCTGTCCATCCGCCGGCGCGCGGTGGGCATATAGCCCCGGGCATGCCCGGGGTCTTCGAGGGCGAAGGCGGGGCCTGGGTTGCCGGGCCTCGCTCCGCTCGACCCGGCCTACGACTTGACGGCCGGGGACGGGCCGTAGCCGGCGTTGGTGTAGTGCGGGTCGGCGTCGGGGCCGAAGCCCAGCTCCGCGCGGCGGCGGCGGAAGGCGGCGACGGCGTCGGCGTAGGCCGGCTCGTCCAGGAAGCTCCGCGTCTCTCCGGGGTCGGCGGCGAGGTCGAACAGGACCTCGGGCATCTCCGGCCCGTAGTACTGGTACTTCAGGGCGTCGCGTTTGATCATGAGATTGCGTCCGGCGAACTGCGAGACGCTCTCATTGTGCCAGCCGGCGGTCTGGCCGTGCAGCAGGGGGACGAGGCTTCGGCTGTCCAGGCCGGGCGGCGTCTCCAGGCCGGCCAACTCGCACAGCGTGGCGAACAGGTCGCAGAGGTTGACGTTGGCGTCGACGGTCCGCCCGCCGGCGAAGCCCCGCGGCCAGCGGATGATCAGCGGCACGCGGGCGGAGGCCTCGAAGAACTTCTGCTTCTCCCAGATGCCGTGCTGGCCGAGCATCTCGCCGTGGTCGCTGGTGTAGATGACGATCCAGTCGTCAAGGTCATGGCCGACGTGTTCGAGGGCTTCGAGCACCTGGCCGAAGTCGGTGTCGATCTCGTCGATCATGCCGTAGTAGGCGGCCACCGCCCGGCGGATCTCGCGCTCGGTCGCGTCGACGCCCGGGCGAACCTGCCGCTGGCCGAGGAACGGGTGGTCGAAGACCGGCTCGTCGCGGTAGGGCTCGACGCGGTTGAGGTAGTAGGTAAAGCGGTCCTCGGTGGTGAAGTAGGGGTAGTGGGGGCGGTTGAAGCTCACCTTGAGCATCGTGGGCCGATCGTCGAGCCGGTCGTAGTAGGGCGCGGCGAAGCGGCACTGGATGTACGCCAGTGCCCCCTGCAGCGAGAGCTCGTCGGCCACGTGGGTGTTAGGCCCGCGGCCCACGCCGGCGCGGGCGATCTCCTTGGCGTCTGACCACTTGCCGTCGCCGATCGAGCGGTAGCGGGCGAGCTCCTCGGGACGCAGGCCTTCGACGAACGCGTCGGTGAGCCGGGCCACCGAGCCGATGCGGCGCTTCCAGCCCTGCATCTGGTCGGGCCCGTCGTGGTGGAGCTTGCCGCAGCAGCAGGTCTCGTAGGCGTACTGGGTGAACCACCGCGCGAAGGTGAGGCTGTTGGGCGGCAGGTCCTGGCCGTAGCGCTCCACGCCGCAGGTCCGCGGCAGCTGCCCGGCGGCCATGCATTGCCGCATCGGCACGCAGATGGGCGAGGGCGTGTAGGCGCTGGTGAAGACGACGCCCTCGCTCGCCAGGCGGTCGAGCACCGGCGTGCGGACGACCGGATCGCCGGCGAAGCCCGCCACGTCGGCCCGGTGCTCGTCGCTCATTAGAAACAGGATATTGGGCCGGCGGGGCATGGTGGGGCTCCTCCTGTGGTCCTTCATATAGCCCCGGGCATGCCCGGGGCCTTCGAGGGCTGTAGGCTGGGACAGAGCCCGTCAGGGCGCCGTCCCACCTTTCAGGCGGATCACCTATCGAAGGTGGGACGCCGCGGCTGGCGCCGCTCTGTCCCAGCCTACGAGCTCACTCCCTTGGGTCAACGAAGCGGACCCAGCCAAAGCGGCGACGTTGTCGCCGCACTCCATATTGCGCTCGTGCCGTCGTGGGGGTTCCCAAGACCCCGGGCAAGCCCGGGGCTATATACAGAAACCACCTCTGAGGCTCCGTGTCTTCTCTGTGTCCGCTGTGCCTCTGTGGCCCATCTTCGGTCTTTCGCCTTCGCTGCCGGGCCTCGCTGCGCTCGACCCGGCCTACGAAGACCCCGGCCTACGGTTTGTCGTTGGGGCCCAGGGCGAGCAGGGTGGTGTCGGTCAGGCGGTAGTCGCGGGCGACGGCGAGGACGTCCTCGGCCGTGACGGCCATCAACTCGTCGATCTGCTCGGCCAGGGGGGTGTAGCTGCGGCGGTAGACCCAGTCCATGCCGACGGCGGGCAGTCGGCCCATGGGCAGCTCGCCCCGCAGGACGCTGGCGGAGGCGATCTTGTTCTTGGCGGCGGTCAGTTCGGCCTCGGTCGGGCCCTGGGTGAGGAAGGTGGCAAACTCGCGGCGGGCAATGGCCAGGGCCTCGTTCGCCCGGGCCGGGTCGCTGATCAGGAAGGTCAGCAGCCCGCCGGTGCCGTCCATCGAGTCGTAGCTGACGGAGGCCTCCTCGGCGATGGCCGGCTCGACCAGGGCGTAGTAGAGTCGGCTGCCCGTGCTGTCGCCCAGCACCGTGGCGAGCACCTGGGCGGCGTAACGCTGGGGCGACTGGGCCGAGGGCGCCAGGCCCATCAGGCCGATGTGCTGGCGGTTGAGCTTGGCGTCGCGGACCCAGCGCTGCGTGCCGGCCGGCTCGACGGCGGGCATCAGCCGATGGGCCTGCACCGGCTCCCAGTGGGCGCACGCCTGCGAGACCTGCTCGGCCAGGGCCTCCCAGGCGATGTTTCCCACGGCCACCACGGTGATGTTCGTGGGGCTGTAACGCTGGCGGAAGTAGTCGAGCATCTGCCCCCGCCGCAGGGCCGAGATCGTCTGGGCGGTCCCCAGCACCGGCTGGCTGAGCGGGTGGGGGCCGAAGAACTCCGCCATCAGCCGTTCGAACACCTTGAAGTGCGGGCGGTCCTCGTAGAGGGCGATCTCCTCGAGGATCACGTTCTTCTCGGTGGTGAAGTCCTCCTCCCGCAGCGCGGGCCGAAGGATGTCCGCCAGCAGGTCGACGGCCCGGGCCTGGAACTCCGGCAGCACCTGGGCGTAGTAGACCGTGTTCTCCTCGCTGGTGAAGGCGTTGTAGTTGGCGCCCATGTCGTCGAACTCGCGGTTGACGTCCAGCGGGCTGCGGCGGGCGGTGCCCTTGAAGACCATGTGCTCGAGGAAATGGCTCACGCCGTTGACCTCGGGCGTCTCGTCGCGGGCGCCGGTGCGGACGAAGAAGCCCACCGCCAGGCTCTCGGCGGCGGGGGCGTGCTCGGCGACGATCGTCAGGCCGTTGTCCAGTTGGGTGTGTTTGAAATCCATTTGCGATTTTCGATTTTTGATTTTCGATTTTCGACCCGCCCGGGGGGCGCGTGTCGGGGTGTCAATCGCTCAGGCCGGTGGTGTTCAGTTCGACCGGGCCCAGGAGGCTGGCGGTGAACTGGCGGGCGGGCCAGGCGGCCAGGCAGGCGGCCACGTCGTCGGCCGACACGGCGTCGACGGCGGCGGCGATCTCGTGCAGGGGCCTCAGTCGGCCCAGCAGGTACCAGTCGTTGACCAGGCCGCCCACGCGGGCGCCGGTGCTCTCGCCCTGCATGATCAGGGCGCTCTTGAGCTGGATCTTGGCCCGCTCCAGCTCGCCGGCCTCGAGCCCCTCGCCCAGGCGGCGCAGCTCGTTGACGGTGACGTCGAGGGTCTGCTGGGCCTTCTCGGGCGTGGTGCCGGCGTAGACGAACAGGCCCGCATGGCCGCGAACGCCCTGGTAGCGGGCGCCGACGGCGTAGACGAGCCCCCGCTTCTCGCGGACCTCGGTGAACAGCCGACAGCTCATCCCACCGCCCAGGATCATCTCCAGGACGCGGAAGGGGTAGTAGTGCTCATCGCCGGTGGGCGGGGCGGGGCAGGCCAGGGCGATCTGCACCTGGGCGGTGGGGCGCTGCTGGAAGTGGATGCCGCCCTGGGCGGGCGCCGTCTCGATGGCCGGCGCCGGCGGGCCCTGCCAGGCGCCGAAGAGCCGCTCGGCCCAGTCGCAGACCTCGTCGAACTCGAATCGGCCCGCCACCGCCAGGATGCCCCCGTGCGGGGTGAGCGTTCGGCCCGCGTGGGCGCGGAGGGCGTCGGGGCTCAACTCGGCCAGGCCCTCCAGGGTGCCCAGCGGGCTGATGCCCAGCGGCCAGGGGTAGAACCGCTCGCGCAGGTCGATGTTGACCTTTCGGCTGGGCTCGTCGTCGAGGCCCTCGAGATCCTGGCGGGCGAGGTCGCGGCTGGGCTCGAAGGTCTCCTCGGCCAGGCGGGGGCGCTGGGCGACGTCGGCGAAGATCTCCAGGACGGCCAGCAGGTTCTGGTGGACCTGGGAGCCGCTGATCTGGAGGAAATGGCTGCGGACGCCCTGGTCGAAGTGGCAGCCCAGGGCGTCCAGGGCGTCGTTGAGCTGCCGGCTGTCGCGGTCGCCGGCGCCGCGGAAGAGCCATTCGCTCAGGACCGTCGCGGCCCCCGGGCGGGCCTGGGGGTCCAGGCTCGCCCCGGCCGGCAGGGCCACGTTGACGGCCGTTGAGACCACGTGGGCCATCCGGTCGCCCAGCAGCGTCAGGCCATTGTCCAGCTGATGCACGAAGAGTTCTTCCGCCACGACCGCTCCTTCCCGGCAAGGGTCGGCCCGTCCACCGGGCCGCTGTGCCGATGAGGCATTGTATTCGTCGGGCCCGTCCGTTAATAGTGTTGCGTTGAGGTTGCACTGACGCAGACACGCGCCGTACCGACGCGGCGTCGCCCCGACACCGGGCGCCCCGTCCAAGAAGCCCACGCAAGGCATTGCGTGGGCGTGGAAAGAGGCGCCCCCAGAACCCCCCGCGGCACAATGTTCCCCGCATTGACGCAGCGACGCATTGACCAATCAACCAATCAACCAATTAACCAATTAACCGCCTTTCCTCCCCCGGGCTCAAGCCCCGGCGGGCGAGCGTCCGATAACGACCATGGGGCGTGCCAGGATGGCCCGTCCGATCGGCTGACAGGGAGGTCTGACCGTGGGCGATATTCTCGAACAGAATGAGGTCGACGCGCTGCTGGCGGCCGTCGATTCGGGCGACCTGGGCACCACGGAGGCCGACGCCTCACTGCCCCGCTCGAGCACGCCCGACGTGGTGGTCTACGACTTCAAACGCCCCGAGCGCGTCAGCAAGGAGCAGATGCGGGCCCTGGAGGCCCTGCATGAGACCTTCAGCCGAAGCTTCGGGGCGGCCATCAGCGGCTTTCTGCGGACGATCGTCGAGGTCCGCGTGGCCAACATCGAGCAGCTGACCTTCGGCGAGTTCATCGCCAGCCTGCCCAACCCCACCTGCTTCAACCTGCTCAACACCACCGGCCTGGAGGGCCAGGTCTGCCTGGAGATCAGCCCGCTGATCATCTACCCCATCATCGACCGCCTGCTGGGCGGCTCGACGGCGGAGATGTTCATCCCCCAAAGGCCCCTGACGGCCATCGAGCTGCGCCTCATCAGCCGAATCACCGACCGCGCCCTGTCGAGCCTCGCCGAGGCCTGGAGCAACATCCACGCCGCCACCTTCGAGCTGGAGGAGACCGAGAGCAACCCGCAGCTCGTCCAGATCGTCTCGCCCAACGAGGTCGTCGTCGTCGTCGGCTTCGAGCTCAAAATGGGCAGCCGGGCCGGCACGATGAACCTGTGCATCCCCTACAACGTCATCGAGCCGGTCATGAGCAAGCTGAGCAACCAGAGCTGGCTGAGCTACCGCCGCCGTGACGGCGAGGCCGACAACACCGCCCGGCTGGTCCGCGGGCTCGGCGGGGCGCCGCTGCAACTGCGGGCCTACCTGGCCAGCACCACCATCACACTGGCCGACCTGGCCGGCCTGACCGTCGGCGACATCCTCACCACCGACCGCGCCGCCAATAGCGAGGTCCTGCTCCAGGTCGAGGGCCGAGGCAAGTTCGCCGCCCGCCTCGGCCAGCACAAGGGCCACAAGGCCCTCAAGATCACCCGCCACCTCGAGCCCGGCCAGCGGATCTAGCCCATTTGCCCATCGGACGTGTGGGCTCGGGGGGCACCGGCGAAGGTGGGGCTTCGCTTCGCGGCGCCCCAGCCTACAGCGCGGGCCGTCTTCGTAGGCTGGGGCGCAGCGTAAGCGCAGCCCCACCTTTGCCCGGGCCAGGGTTGCCCGCATGTCCGATAGTGCGTAGAACCCGCAGGTCTACATGCCCTGCGCACCGTGCCGTCCCCGTTCTACACGCCCTCAGACAGACCGCCCCGCGGGCCGCGCAGCGAAGCGGGCGGCCTCGGAGGACCGCCCGCTTCGGTGTGTCATGCGTCGCTGACAGGTGTTACCGCCGACGGCGGATCAGCAAACCGCCCAGGGCCAGCACGGCCAGGCTGGCCGGCTCGGGCACGGGGGTGACGGCGGCGTAGCTGTCGCCGAAGCGCAGCTCGTCCATCGCACCGCTGTTGTTGTTGCTGCCCGGGTAGAAGCGGACGCCCAGCAGGCCGAAGTCGCCGGCCGTCTCCAGAATCGCGCCGGCCACGTCGGGGCTGGCCAGGCCGGGGGTCGGGTTGACGTAGAGCGTCACCCGGTCGGTGGTGTCGTTGAGGAACTCGAAGCGGGCGACCAGCAGGTAGGTTTCGCCGATGTTGCGGGCGATGTTGGTGCAGAGGCTCAGGCCGCTCTTCTGGGCCAGCGTCCACATGCCGTCGACGACCTTAAGCTCAATGGTCACTCCGCCGGTGCCCCAGCCGATGTGGCTGCCGTGGAAGTCCAGCTGCACGCCGTTGGCGTCGAAGTCCTGCAGCAGGACGCTCGACCAGAGGGTCGTGCCCTCAGCGCCGGCGCGGTAGCGGGTGTCGCCGGGGCCTTCGCGGCGGAACGCCTCCCAGCCATTGTCGGCGTCCCAGGGGGCGGGCATGGCGATGGTCAGGCCGGCCGCCCGGTAGGCGCCGCCGCCGATGCCCTTGTTGCCGGCGACCTGCAGGGCGCCGAACTCCAGGCCGGGGCCCGTCACCTGGTAACCCGGCTCGGCGCTCTGGTTGTTCCAGGCGTTCAGGCCAAAGCCGCTGGCGGTGCCGTGCATCAGGCCCGGCTCGCCGGTGAAGCCTTCGTAGGCGACCAGCCCGGCCAGTGCCGGCGTCGCCAGCAGGGCCAGGGCCACCATCGAAACAAGAATCCTCATGTAGTGCCTCCTTCTTTGCGGGGTGCGTTGGCTTAGGGGGGCTGGCCTTACCGGGCACAGCCCGACAACCCCTCCAGAACATCACGGCCCGGATGGGTCGCAGACCCTCAGACTCAACCTCTGATTGTAAGGGCGAAACTGTATTTCGTCTAGAGGCAAATACCCCGGCGGGGGGCCCTGTCGGACCGGCCGGCTGGAACCGGCTCCGCCGGGCCCTGGCGGCCGGGTCGAGCGCCGGCGCGGCCTGACCGCCATGGCGGACCGACTCCCTCCGCCGCCGCCGGGCCTCGCTCCGCTCGCCCCGGCCTGCGATGTCCGCTTTCATCGGCCCGGCGCAAACCCTTGGGGCGCGCACAAGGGCTTTCCGCTTTCCTGACGGTGCCGGCTTCTACGCAGATTTCCTTGTCCCCCGTGTTTGCTGGGGGTTCTTGCGCGTCACTCAACAGTTTTTGTCGCGAATCCGGAAGCCCCTGTGCGCACAGATGCGTCACTCGCCTGTAAGGGTGGGGGGACCTGCGCAGTCAGGACCCCGTGGCCAGGATCAAGGACCACGTAGCACGTGCCAAGGACACAGCAGGACAGCCAGGAGCCCTGCCATGGGCCCCAGGCCGGTGTGACGGAACGAACCCAATTCAGGTCCCCGCGGAGGGGCCGACATTACGGAACGAACCCAATCGGGGCTCCCCATGGGGGGCAGGGCCGTGACGGAACGAACCCAATCGACAAGGCGTACCGGTTGGGCATCCTCTATGGAATGGACTGCGCATTAGCGCATTGACGCCTACGGCTCGGTGCGCACCAGCTCGGCCCCCTGCAGCAGGCCGTAATCCAGCAGTGTGAAGGGCTCCATGATGAACCAGTGCTGCTCGAAGCTGAACGGGCCGGTGGCGCGGGTGTCCTCGCCCTGGTTGCCGTGCAGGGGGCCCCAGAGGTTCTGGCGGCTGGAGACCAGCTCGATCTCCAGCTCGTTGGCCCCGTCGGTGAGGGCGGCGGTCAGCTCGGTCTGGTAGGGCGGCTGGAGGATCGGGGCGACCTCCTGGCCGTTGACGCGGACGCGGTAGAGCGTCGCCGTCGTGGCCGGGATGCGGAGGAACGTTCGGCCCGTGCCGCCCTGGATGGTGGTCTGGTAGACCATGCGCCCGCTGTAGAAGGGGTAGCCCTGATCGACCCAACTGCCGTTATGTAAACGCGTTGGCTCGGCGACCAGTTCGCCGCGGCGGCGGTCGGGCGTGAGGCGGACGCCGAAGTCGCCGACGACGTAGGCGGCCTCCACCTCCGCCAGCGGGTCGAAGGGCAGGCACACCTCAATGACGTTCTCGCCGGCCCGCAGCTGGGCGGTGATGTCGGCCTGGCCGAACTGCCGGTCCCACTGCCAGGAGAGGTCCTTGAGCGGCACGGCCTGGCCGTTAACCCGCAGGGCCGTCGCGCGGGCGAGCCGCTCGCACACGAAGGCCGTCCGCACCCGCCCGTCCAGCGTGTTCAGGAAACGGTAGCGCAGCCACAGGGGCCTGCCCTCGCTGAGCAGTCCCTTGGCCAGGGCCACCCACGGCTGGTAGCGTCGGGCCTCGACGTCGCCGAAGGCCTCGAAGACCTGTGGCCGAATGCGGCTGTCGAGGTCCTCGTCGCTCCAGGTCTGCCCGTCATCGGCCGAGAAGCTCAGCCGATCGATGACCAGGGCATTGGGCTCGTCGCGGCGGAAGGTCCAGACGCTGTCCAGCGGCTCGACCCGGCCGGTGCGGAGGTCGACGGGCGTCTGGGCGGGCTCGGCATCGTCGGCCACGTCGGGCCCGGCCGCCAGCAGGATGGCCCCGCAGGCGGGCAGCTCGAACTCGATCAGGCCGTTGACCGCCTCGACGCGCCGCCGGCTGCCGTCGAAGGCGTTCCACACGGCCAGCGCGCCGCTGAGGTCTTTAGGCAGGCGCAGGCGGTAGCGCTGCGGGCGGCGGCGCTCGTTGTTGACCACGAAGAACAACTCGCGCGGGCCGTCGGTGCGGTGGTGCACGAGGGTCCGCTGGGGGTACTCGGCGTCGAGGCTCGACAGGCGCCAC
>JAWLCG010000025.1:0-24196 GCA_041687295.1 Phycisphaerae bacterium
CGATGCTGCGAATCCGCCCTGAACAGATGAAGGCCCTGGGCCAGGACCTGCGCCTGCGGTACGAGCGCCGGCTGGTCGAGCGGGCGCGGGCGACGTTCCCCGAGGCGTGCGCCGAGCTGGACGAGGCCGGCCTGCTGGGGCGGGTTCGCCAGGCCATCGAGCAGGCCGGGCGCTACGGCCTGGAGTCGGAGCTGGACGTGGCGCGGTTCCTGGACCTGATGATGGCCCTGGGCCCGCAGTTCGACACTGACGGGCGCTACCCCTGGGCCCGCGGCCTGCTGACCGACCCGCGGGTGCCCGACCCGTCCGAGCGGATGGACGCCCTGTTCGAGCGGGCCGTGCAGCACCAGGAGCAGGAGACGGCCCTGGAATCCGCCCCCGCGGCGGGCGGGGCCCCATGAGACTGAGGACACGCAGGCATGTCTAAGCTGGTCAGCATGAAATACAGCGGATTGACCTGTCGGCCGCCGGACTCGCCCGTCGAGCCCTGCCCGCTGGCGCAGTGCCGCGGCACGGGCCTGGTCGTGCGCTGCGGGCACAAGCGGGCCTACCAGCTGCGTCTGCCGCTCAAGCCGGCCGAGCTGCAGGCCAACCCCAACCGCGAGCTGCACGTTCTGGGCGGCTATGACAACGCGCTGGAGACGCTGGAGATCACCGCCTCCGGCGTGAAGAAGCCCTGCCCGCAGCACGCCGGCGACCTCATCCAGGTCTGGGGCGGCGACGAGCTGGAGTCGTTCCCCGCCCAGAAGGTCAAGGCCTCCGTCCGCTCCGACCGCATCGCGCACGCGTTCGAGTACATCTTTCCCGAGCGGATCGCGCCCCGCCGCTACAGCGTCGAGATGGGCCTGTGCAACGGCCCCGAGGGCCTGCCGGCGACGATCCTGGTCTACCCCGACCTCAAGTGGAGCATCGGCCTGGGGCTGAACCTCGGCCGCGACCAGCGGAGTCGGTCCCACGGCGGCAGCAACGAAGATGAGCACACGGCCTGGGGGCTCTTCGGCGACGTCTCGCTGCGCAATAACGGCGTCGAACGCGACCTCAAGCCGCAGTTCCGCCGATACATGGACTCCTCGCTGCGGTTCCTCAAGCTCGCCAAGACCTGCTGCGACACCGTCGCGCCCAAGCTCAGCCAGATCGGCGACGTCGAGATCCAGTTCGACTACCCCAACCTCTCGCTCCACTACGCCTGCGAACTGGTGGAGGAGGATCGCAGCTACCCCGTCGTGCCGATGTACAGCCTGGTCTTCAAGGCCGACCCGCTATTCGCCGTCAGCGGCGAGGTCAACATCCTCAAGTGGGTCATCAAGATGCTCCCCGGCGGGGCGGTGGTGCTGGAGATCCTCGAGCAGGTCTACGACAAGGCCCGCCACCGAATGGGCCCCGAGGCCGAGGCGAAGTGCGGCATCTTCTTCCGCGCCAAGGGGACGGTCTCGGGCCATGCCCGCCTGGACCGCAAGCGCAGACAGTCCCAACCGACGGCCCAGGGCCAGCTCCAGGGCGACATCCTGATGACGCTGGAGGGCAAGATCGAGGCCAAGGCCGAGGTGCTGTGGGTTGCCTTCGACTGCGAGCTGTCCATCGGCGCCGAGATGGGCATGGGCCTCATCGGCGAGGTCCACCGCGACGAGCTGGGCCTGTACCTGCTGGGCAGGTTCTACTGGTCAGGCATCACGCTGGTGCACGTGTTCCACATTGAAGGCGACACGAAGACCGCCGACTACAAGCGAAAAAAGGCCAAACGCAAGGGCCTGAACAACGCCACCTCGACCGAGGGCCAGCGCCGCAAGGAGCGGCACGTGCTGGCCGAGCGGCGCGAGTGGCCCGAGCAGCCCGAGCCGCTCTACATCCTGCGGGCGGGCCAGGGCGAGACCGAGTGAACCGTCAGGGAGGACTCACGAACATGGAACGACCCTACTACACGCTGGAAA
The DNA here is from genome assembly GCA_041687295.1 of Phycisphaerae bacterium. Lineage (GTDB taxonomy): Bacteria > Planctomycetota > Phycisphaerae > SM23-33 > FEN-1343 > JAWLCG01. The sequence continues at coordinate 1,929 of JAWLCG010000025.1, forward strand.
TCCAGAGCGCCGGTTGTCAGTACGACGTGCGGGTGAACGACGTCTCCATCGCCCGCGACACCGAGGGCCTGGCCAGCACCACGGAGTACCCCGTCAGCCAGTACGTGCTGACGGGCGAGAACGCCGTTTCACTTCGGCTGAAGGCCCGGGACGGCGGGGCGGAGTTCTCCGAGCGGTCGCGCTGTCGGGCGACGCTGTTCTGCCGGGAGGACGGCGCATCCCAGGCCGCGCGCGAGCGGCTGACGAGCCTGGAGTTCACCGGCGCCGCCGCCCGCACGGGCCGGGGCGTCGAGCCCAGCCCCGATCTGCCTGACCAGCCCCCGCCCACCGCCGAAACGGCCGACGACGGGGCCGTGCTCGCCCGGCGGGTCGTGACGCTCGAGACGCCCTTCCCGCAGTGGCTGTGGCTCACCGCCCAGCCGCTGGAGGCCACGCCGGACACCCGCCGGCAGCTCGAGGCCGTCTACCGTCAGCTCTGGGGCCTGCTCCGCACCGACCAGCGCGACGCGCTGAACACGCTGTCGTCCGTCAAGGCGCAGGAGCTCTCGGCCGCCTACTACCTCACGCCGGCCCAGGCGCGGGCGTGGGTGGGCTTCGAGCCGATGCTCGACGACCCCGAGGCCGTGCTGGACGAGCTGGACTTCGACGGGCTCGAGCTGGAGATCTTCGGCCAGGGCCGCTTGGCCCACCTCGCCGACGAGGAGGGCGACGGGCCCATCGTCTTCACCGATAAGGACCAGACCATCGGCCGGTACATCCGCACGAGCTTCTGCCGCACGCCCAGCGGCTGGACGTTGATTCGCTGAGCCCGACCCAAGACAGGAACGCACGCATGGACCAGCCCCGCCCATACGAGTTATCCGACGAGTTCGTGGCCGTGCCGATCGAGCCGGCGCCCGCCGCGGTGCGCCTCTGCGTGGTGGTGCGAACGCAGCCCGATGCGGTGGCGGGCTGGTTCGTGCCGCTGCGGGCCGAGGTGGACACCCGCGTCGTGCTGGGCTGCCTGGCCGACGCGGGCGGCACGGTGCAGCGGTGGCTCGAGCTGTGGGTGCAGGATGTGGACGGCCTGGCGCAGACGCCCCTGGCCCGTCGAGGCCGGCTGGACAACCGCCTGCTCGATGAGCGGTGGGACCGCCGACTCGAGGCGATGCGCCAGCTGGACGGCGCCGGCGTCCTGGCCACGCTCACCGAGGGCGCCCCGGCTGGGCCTGTCCTGATCGACGTGGAGGCCCGACGGCTCGCGACCGACGCGGCCGCGGGCTGGCGACTCTGCCAGGACGACGCCCGCCTGCGCCAGGCGGACCTGCCGGCCTACGGCGAGTCGTTGCACCGCTACCTCTATAGGCCCGACGAGCCGGACGCGCCGCTGCTGGGGGCCTCGAGCGGCGCGCCGACCTCGCCGCAGACGGCCCCGCTGGAGACGCTGCTGGCCGAAGGGCGGCTCGTGCCGCTGGTGCTGGCCGGGCGGCTGGCCGTGCGGACCTTCCACCCCGCCGACTACGAAGGGCTGCTGCGGTGCCTGTCGGGCCAGGCCCGCGACGAGGCCCTGTGCAGCCAGCTGCCCGCCCCGCTGGCGGCCCGCATGGCCCAGGCCCCCTCGGCGGCCCAGGCGGAGCTGTTCCTCTCGGCCGAGGGGCTGGCGGGCCGGCTGCCCGAGGTGCTACTACTCAAGCTGGGCCTGCTGGCCGAGCTGCTGGAGAGCCTCCGCACGCACACCGCCCTGACCGGGGGGCCGCTGCTGAACCTCTCGCCCGAGAGTTTCCGCGTGGAGTGGACCCAGCCCCCGGCCGCGCTGCCGTCGCTGTGGCACGCCCGGGCCGTGCTGGTCGAGCCCGGCCAGGCCATCCGCCTGACCGTGCCCGGAACCGACGCGGCCATCTTCGCAGCCCCCGACCACGCCGGGCCCAACGTCTACCGCCCGCCGGTGGCGGGGCTCGGCGTTCGCGGCAAGGCGGGCCTCCGCATCCGCCAGGTCAGCGACGACCAGGCCGGGCAGGTGGTCCTCGACGGCACGCTGGCCGCCCAGGAGCGGATCGAGCCGGCCCGGCAGGACCTGGTCTGGCTCCGCCTGGCCCTGGCCGGCACTCGCGTCGACCTCTATGCCACGCTCGAGTCGCATTCCGCCCTGGCCGCAGGGGAGTGGCGCTTCCGCACGCTGCCGCTGCGCCTGGAGGCCGACCAGGTCGCCGCCCTCCGCTCGGCCGAGGGGGTGCCCCTGTCGGCCGTGCCGTTCGAGCTGATGGTCCGCCTGGGCTCGCCGTGCGACCTGTACTCCGCCGGCGTGCTGGCCGTGCGGACGCTGCTGGTCGATGCCGACACCACGCTGCCCAAGGCCCTGGACGAGCTGCTCAGCCTCGCCCGCGAGCTGGCCCAGCGGCGCGACCCGTCCGTCCCGCCCGCCCAGCGCGTGGCGGGCCTGCTCTGGCAGGAGCCCCGCTTCCAGGACTCCCTGGGCCCGCACCGGCTGGTGGACGAGGCCGTCGAGCCCGCGCGGGCCCTGGCCCTGCTGCCCCAGGCCATCTGGTGCGAAACGCTGGCGATCGTGGCGCGGATGTTCCCCGGGCTCGGGCCCGACAGCTACTGCCCCGACTGGGCCGGGCCGGCCTCGGCCCTCCAGCAGGTGTACGAGGCGCCGCTGGCCCAGCTGCGGGCACTGACCCGCCGCCTGCGGAGCCTGGTGATCGTGGACAACCCGGGCAACCGGGAGATGCAGGCCGTCCTCCGCCGGCAGCTCGAGCTGCTGGTCAGGCCGGCCGAGGTGAGAGGCTGACCCCAAGGGAGGTCCGAATGAGCGTTGGATCGATGCGTGCGTGCGTGCTGGCGGGGCTGGGCCTCTTGGCGGCGATGGCCGGCTGTGGCCCGACCCAGCGGGACGTGGTCGTCAGCGTGGATAATGAGCTCTTGGCCAATGACCAGCGGATCGAGGTGCACATGGTGGCCCCCAACCCCCACGAGCACGACTACTGGGCCGAGCGGTCCGTTACCGAGTACTGGGACAACCCCGACAACGCCGCCGACATCCACCGCATGAGCTTCAGCCCCGGCCAGCCCAACCCCCAGCAGCTGGCTTCGGGCGAGCCGATCTGGGACGTCTGGCTCAAGGGCAACCAGGCCGAGCACCTGTTCGTGCTGGCGTCGCTGCCGGGCAAACCCGACCGCCCGGGCAGCGCCGATGCACGCCGCCTGATCCTGCCGCTCGACCGCGAGCAGTGGTCGGGCTCCCAGGCGATCCCCATCTGGGTGACCAAAGACTCCATCCGCATCGGTCGCCCCCCCCGGCGATAGGCCCCCCGGCAACCACAAGGCGAACCATGCCGACCTTCGACGGATTCGAGACCGTAGGCGAGCCCCGGCGGCGGGGCCTGCGCTGCACGTGGGACGCTCGCCCGGCCGGCTCGAACGCTGCGCCCCGGCTGCAGCTGCGGTCGCTGTGCACCGATGACCCGGCCCTGGCGCCCGACCCGGCCCACCTGCGGGCCGAGGCCGATCGAATCGTCGAACTCGGCTCGCTGCTGGAGACGTTGCACAAGCAGGGGGCCCGCCACTGGGCCGTGCCGGTGAAGACCGGCCAGTGCGAGGGTCGGCCCTTCGTGGTCATCGAGTCGTGCCCCTGGTCGGCGCAGTTCCTGGTCGAAACGAGGGTCGCCCAGACGCCGGCCTCGCTGGGGCGGATCCTGCTGGGCGTGGTCGACGGGCTGCTGGAGCTGGAGAGACTGGCCGATCGGGCCCACGGCAACCTGCAGCCCGCCAGCGTCCTGCTGGCTGGGCAGGGCTCGCTGGCCCGCGTCCGCGTGCGGCTGAGCGACCCGGCGCCGGCCGGCGAGGCCACCGCCCAGGCCGACCTGCACGCCCTGGGCCGACTGCTCTACCAGCTGGTGCGGCACCGCCCCGCGCCCCCCGGCGGGCGCATCGCGGCCGAGGACCCCGAGCCGTGGCGTGCCCTGGGCCCCAACGGCGACGCCTGGCAGGCCCTGTGCCAACGCCTGCTGACCGCCCCCGCCGACGGCAGCCTTACCCTCGGCCAGGTGCGTGCCAGCCTGCAGGCCCTCACCGCCCGAAAACGCCGCCTCTGGCCCCTGGCCGCCGCCGTCGTCCTGCTGGCGGCCGGCGCGGGCGCCTTCCCGGGCCTGTGGCGGCCAGGGCCCAAAACGCAGTGGGCCGAAGTGGAGGGGCTCTGGCCCGGCCTCGTCAGCCATTGGGCCGGCTGGTTCAAACCCGTCTACGACGACCTGGCGTACGATGGGACGACCCGCCGCAACTGGCAGACCCACGAGCCGCTTCGCGACGCCTTGGCCAGTCTGGAGGGCACGGCGAACGAGGGTGCGGATCCCCGGTTCATCGAGAAGGTCAACAAGAGGGGCGATTCGCCCGACATTCTGATTAAGAACCCGCCCGAGGAAGCCAGGCAGAACCCCGACCCGATCGGGCCCACGTTGGCGGCGATGACCGCCTTCCACGAGAACCTGCTGGGCTGGCTCGAGAGCCAGGCCGCCCTCTACGACGCGCGAGGCTGGGCGACGGCGGCCGGGGAGGTCCGCAGCCACAAAGACCTCTTCGCGGCCGGCACTACCCCTCAGGCCGGCCTGAGCGCGGCGACGATCGCCGACTGGGCCGAGCAGATGGCTCAGGCCGAGCAGGCTTGGCAGCGCGTCGAGGCGGCCTGCACGGGTATCGCGGGACTCACCGACGACTTCGGCAAGACCCTGCGGCTCGACCTACAGGATGAGATCGGGCAGACGTTGGCGAGCCTGCCGCTCCATCAGCTGACACGGGCCGCAGAGGACTGTGCGAAGGATGCCGAGGCCATCCAGGCTGCCGCTGAGCCGCTGGCGTTGCGGTACAAGGCCGTCAGACAGGCGGTATCAGAACTGAAGTTGCACCGATTGGACCCCCTCGGCGAGTGGCTGGTTGACGCGCTGGCCGACAAGTCGCTCGCCGAGCTTCCCCCGACTCTGCAGGCGATGGCTGGGCCCCAAGGGCCCCTGCAGAGGCTCAGCCAGTGCCTCACAGAGGGCAGGGACCTGTACGCCTTTGACCGTTTCACCCAAGAGCCGAATGGGGAGCCCTCCCTGTCCGAGCCGATGGGCCTGGCGGACGTGGACAGCTGGCTGAAGGAACTGGATCGATTCCGCTTCGTGCCGGAGTCGGAGGACCCACGAGAGTGCTTGGCCGACCTGCAGACGGTGGAAACGGAGATCAAGGAGTACACGAGTTACCCCGACCACGACGTTGGGCTCCTAGAGAGTCTGAAAGAACGGCTCAGTGGGCTGACGGCCGAGGAGGCCCGGTTGCGGGCCCTGCCCCGGGCAATCGCGGCAGACCTTGAGACGCTGAAGCAGGACGTGACGCGGCAGAACAGCCAGGCAGGCACGCTGTCGGCCGATGTGCAGAAGGCCCTCGCCGGCGTCGAGGCGAAGCCGGACTTCGCGATCTGGTTGAAAGACCACAGGGATTACCACCCCGAGCCGGTGGTACTCGATGGGCGGTGGCAGTGGTACCTGGACAGTCTGGAAGAAGCCCAGGAGTCGGCGGCCAAGCCGGGGGGGAAGCGATTCTACACGATGGACCTGCAGCGCCGGGTTGCCCAGGCCCGGGCTCTGCTGGGGCGGTTGGGCGGGGATCTGCCCGAGCCACCAGAGACGCTGGTCAAGCCGGCCCTGACGGCGCTGGGGCGGGTGCGGGAGGGGCGGCTGAGGTCACTGGCCGAGACACTGTTACCGATCGGCCAACTGCCGATGACACAGGAGACCTTTGATCCGCTGGTGGCTAAGAACCAGCGGGAGTACGAGGGGCAATGCAGGGAAACCGAAAAGCTGCTGGCCGGTGTGCAGGAGGTGGGCGAGGCTCTGGCGGCCCTGGACCTGGATAAGGCCCTGGAGGCGTATGCGGCTCTGCCGGACTTGCGCCCAACGTGGCTGCAGACGGCGGAGTGGGATAGGCTGGTCGAATCCACTACCGAGCCGATGGCGATGCTGGAGGAGATCCTGCAGGAGTCGAGCTTTGCGAAGTTGGTTGAGCGGGTGGACAGCGGAGGGCCGGCCTATGCGGTCTGGACGGCCTGGCGGCGGCTGGGGCAGCTGGAGGACTGGCCGGCGACGGAGGAGCACCTGGAGCAGGAGTTGGACATGCGGCCGGTCGTGACGTCGGCCCTGCAGACGGTGAACGGCGCGCGGCGGGCCGAATTGGAGTCCCAGGTCGCAACGGAACTGGCGGGGCGCTGGCAGAAGTGTCTGGCAAGGGCGGCCAGCGACGAATCCATGGCGGTCATCCTCGACCTGCGGTCGGCCTTCGGCGTGACCGACGACCAGCTGCTCCCGTGGGCGGAGTTCAGCCTGAGGCTCCGCGACCTGCGGGCGCGGGCAGACGGGCCACGCGTTGACGACGACGCGGTCGGGCAGGCCATCCTGGATTTCCAGGCCTTCGCCCGAAGGCTGAAGCTGCCGGGCACCGAGTGGGTCGAAGAGTTGCCCAACCCCAGCAACCGCCCCACGCCGCTGCCGCTGGACCAGTGCGGCCCGGCTAGCCAGGGGGGGCTGGGGGCCTGGCGGGTCGAGGAGAGCTCCGACGGTCTGACCGTCGCCTACACCTGCCGGATCGGCAAGGAGAGCCATACGCTTGCATTCCGCCGGGTCGATGTCGACGGCCAGTCCGTCTACCTGGGGACCACCGAGGTGTCCGTGGGGCTGGTGGAGGACCTGTCAAAGGCTTTGGGGTCGGCCCATCCGCTGTTCAGGCTGCTGAAAGCCTGCAACAACAACAGCGATTACGAGTGTCGATGGCAACCCCCAATCGGCGTTCGCACGTGGCTATGGGATGACACATGGGGACTCAAGCGGAGCCCGCTGTTTCTAGCGATCGTTACAACTGAAAGGGATGTGCCGTACTATCCTGACGAGAGTGTTCGCAGCGACCCGCAGCCGGATCATCCAGTGCAGCAAGTTTCGCCGCAGGCGGCGGCCTGCCTGGCGGCGGCACTGGGGTGCCGGCTGCCCACACAGGCGGAGTGGCTGAACGGGGCGGCGATGGAGAAGTGGAGCACCGATCTTAGCCACTGGAACCTCCGCGATGCTGCTTGGGTGGCGCAACGGAAGCACCGCGCATCGCAGCCGGGAGCTTTCCTACCCTCCTGGCCAGACGACGGCATCTTCTTACGGGACGAGTGGCCGGCCAAGCGCAAGGCCGACGCAGAACCGGCTGTCCTCGGCAATGACCGCACGCTGTGGTTTGACGCGGTCGGGCAGCGAGGGGACGTGTTCCACGGGCTGATCGGCAACGTGTGGGAGTACGTCATTGACGACGCCCAGGCCGAGGCCGCCAATGCGCTGGTGACGAAGGAGGGCGACGAGCTGAAGAACGCCGTCGCGGCCCTGGCGGACGGTGTCAGCGTGATCGGGCTGTCGGCGCTTTCGCCGCCGGGGTTGGAGTGGAATAAGGCCTACCCGGTTTCAGGTGTGAAGAATGCGGCGTTTGGCTTTGCCGACGTGGGGCTGCGCCTGGCGTTCCAGGCGCCGGGCAAGACGCTGCAGGTGCAGCTCCGCGAGGCCCTGGCGGGTAAGCCCTACCAGGGGCCCGCAGGTCCGCTGGCGATCAGCGGGGCGGGTGAGCCATGAGGGGCGACATGCACTTGCGGGATCTGGGGCGGACGGCTAGGATGCTCGCCTGCGGGTCGAGGGGTTTTCGGCGCTGTCCGCACGGCGTATCTCAACGTCTGCAAACGCTCACATCTGCCCTCGTGGCCCCGCCGGCTTCCTGGCCGATGGACCGAGGCAGAGGCCTCTGCAGATGCGTGGACCAGGGGCTCCGCGCGGGGCCGGTGTTGCAGGAAAGGGGTAACTCCAGTGTCGGGTAACGGCGAGAATCCGGGCCTGCTGGCGGCGACGGCCCATCGGCTGCGCCTGGTGCAGGCGGACATGGCCGACCAGCCAATTGACGTCCGTCACCAGTGCCTGGCCGAGGAGATCGAGCGGGCCCTGGCCTCGGTGCCGCCCGACCAGAGGCCCGCGATGCTGGAGGGGCTGCTGGAGCGCTTCCCCGTGTGGGAGGAGGCTGAGCCCATCGTCATCGAGAAGGCCATCGACCCGCCCGCCGACGCCGACGCCCTCATCGCCCGCCTGGCCGAGCTGGCCGGGGCGATGGCCCCGGCCGAGCGGCAGGCGCTCAGCGCGAAGCTGAGCGAGGCGGGCCTGGCGTCTGAGGCGGTCCCGGCCGGGGCGCCGCTGGCCGACGACGTCGCCGCCAGCCTGCGCAAGGTGCTGGGCCTGCCGCCCGGTGCGGCGGTGGACCCGGCCCGGCTGGCCCGACTGGTGGTGCTGCTGGCGGGCTTCGCGGGCCAGATGGAGCAGGTCGCCTGGACCACCTGGCGGACCTTCGCCCCGCGGTCGGAGTTGCGGCGCGATGTCGAGGTTCGCCGCGGCCTGGCCGAGTACCTGGCCGGGCAGGGGCCCGCCGACGGCCCGGCGGTCGCCCAGGCCCTGCAGGGCGTGCGAGGGCTGCTGGCAGCCCTGATCGGCGCGGTGGGGCAGGTCAGCCGGCAGTTCGGCGAGCGCCACCAGGCCCGGCTGAGCCCAGCCGGCATCGAGGCGGCCGTGCGACTGGAGGGCGGCAGCCTCTGGACTGGCCTGGACGCCCGCTGCTGGCATAAGTACGTCGAGCTCGCCCAGGGCCTCGACGAGGCCGCCATCCAGCGAGAGATTACCGAGATCCTGATCGCCTACGCCGAGCCGTTGCTGGGCGAACTGAAGCGTTAACGAAGTCGAGGTGGACCCATGGGTATCGGACCGGTGCACTGGCACGAGGGTTTGTTTCTCCAGCCGCACCATCTCCAGGTGATGCAGCGCCACCTGATGGAGCAGTTCGGCCAGGAGCGCAGCATCGGCTGGCCCTTCCCGTGCGGGCTGGTCGAGGAGCGGCTCTCGACGGACCACCTCGAGAACCACCGCCTGAAGTACGACCGGCTCTGGGCCGTCATGCCCAGCGGCCAGGTGGTGAATGTGCCCGACCAGGCCGAGCTGCCGCCCAAGTCGATCAAGCAGGCCTTCGAGGCCAGCCCCACTGGCCTGACGGTCTACCTCGGCGTGCCGCTCTACGAGGACCACCGTGCGAACGTCGTCGAGGCCGGCGCCGGCGCCCAGGCACACCGCACCTGGCGCGTGCAGGAGCTGCAGGTGGCCGACGAAAACACCGGCACCAATCCTCAGCCGGTGCCGGTGCGGCAGGTCAACGCGCAGCTGCTGCTGGAGGGCGAGGACCTCGCCGGCTTCGAAACCCTCCCGCTGGCGCGGATCGTGCGGGGCACGGGCGAGGCGGTGGGCCTGCCGCGGCGCGACCCGCACTTCATCCCCCCGTGCCTGCGGGTGAGCGGCTCGCGGAGGCTCGTCGAGCTGGTGCAGGAATTGGCCAGCCAGGTCGCCGCCAGCCGCCAGCAGTTGGCCGGCGAGCTGGGCCGGGCCGGGCTGAACCTCCAGACCCTCCGCGGCCCGCAGGTCGAGCAGGTGCTCCGCCTGCAGACGCTCAGCCGTTACGCCGGTCGACTGCTGAGCCTGGCGGCGGTGCCGGCCGTGGCCCCGTTCGACGTCTACCTCGAGCTGCGCTCGCTGCTGGGCGAGCTGGCCGCCCTGCGCCCGGACGTCCAGGCCGACGAGGTCGCCCCCTACAACCACCAGCAGCCGGCCATCGCCTTCGGCGAGCTCAACAACGCCATTCGCGGCCTGCTCCGCGGCATCCAGACGGGCCGGGTGCTCAAGGTGGGCTTCGCGATGGACGAGCAGGCCCAGGCGCTGCTGGCGACGCTGGGCGAGGAGCATCTCTCGGGCCCCAGCGACTACTTCCTGGCGGTGCGGTCGCGGCAGGACTCGCGGGCGATCATCCAGCTGGTGGAGGACATGGACCGTTTCAAGCTCATGCCGCGCAGCCTCGCCAGCAGCCGGGCGCGGGGCATTCGGCTTGTCGAGGAGCGGCAGGTGCCGCTGGAGTTCCCCACGGACACGGGGCTGCACTACTTCCGCCTGCACCGCACCGACAGCCCCGTGATGTGGGAGCGGATCGGCCAGGAGAAGTGCATGGCGATCCGCTGCGTCGGCATCGAGTCGATGGGCATGACCTGTACCCTCTACATGGCCCTGCCGGGCGAGGGGGAGTGAGACCATGAAGCTGGTGGACCTGTGTGAGCCGCTGTTCCAGAAGATCTGCTACCTCAATCGGCTGGGGCGAACGGGCCATACCTACGACCTGGACCGCGCCCGGGGCGAGATATTGACGGCCTTCGACGAGATCCGCGCCCGCGCTGCCGGCGAGCCGGGCCTGGCGGAGAACTACGAGCGGATGGAGCTGCCGCTGATCTTCTTCGTCGACTACATGATCAAGGAGAGCGACCTGCCCTTCGCCCGCGAGTGGGTGGAGCTGGCGATGGACCGCAACGAGCTGGCCGGCGACGAGAAGTTCTTCATCCTGCTCGACGACGCCCTGGCCGACCCGAGCGAGCCGGCCAGCCAGCGGCTCGAGGTGTTCTACAGCTGCATGGGCCTGGGCTTCGCGGGCATCTACGCGGGCCAGCCCGCGTACGTCCGCCAGAAGATGACGGCCTGCCTGGCGCGGATGCGTGGGGCGGTCGATGCGGGCAACGGGCGGATCTGCCCGGAGGCCTACGAGTACACCGACCAGCGGGACTTCGTCGAGCCGCCCAGCGGCAAGCTGCTGGGCATCGCCATCGCCGTGGTGGGCATGTTGATCGTGGTCTTCGGGGGCAACGTGTGGCTGTACCGCACCCATTCGGGGGAACTGGGGGAGGCGTTGACCAAGATCATCGCCACGGCCGATGGTAGCCAGACCGCCGATGCGCCGAACCTGGCGTCGCTGGAGACGGCCGAGGCGGCGCCGCGATCGACCGTCGAGGGTGAGAGTCTGGAAGGGGAGGCCCAGCCATGAGCCCGATCCACTCGTTCGGCAACATGCCCACGCCGGTCAAGGCGGGCCTGGCCGTCGCCTCGGGGGCCAGCCTGACCGCGGCCCTGTACCTCCTGTTCGAGGGCCACAGCGGGGTGCTGTGGATCCTGCTGATCGGCCTGGCCGTCGTGGCAGCGGTGCTGCTGGTGGCCGGGCTGGTCCGCAAACGCCTGCGGCAGCGCAAGGCCGCCCCCATGGAGCGGCTGATCAGCCGGGGCGGCACGGGGGCCGCCAGCGGTGACGTCGCCCAGCGGGCCCGCCTCGACGACATGCGCAAGGTCTTCGAGGAGGGCGTCCAGAAGTTCCGCGCCAACGGCAAGAACGTCTACGACCTGCCCTGGTACGTCATCGTCGGCGAGACCGGCTCGGGCAAGACCGAGGCCATCCGCCACTGCAACGTGGGCTTCCCGCCGGGCATGCAGGACCCGCTGCAGGGCATCGGCGGCACGTACAACATGAACTGGTGGTTCACCAACCACGCGGTGATTCTGGACACGGCCGGGCGACTGTTCGAGGACGCCCAGGGCGGCGCGTCGGCGGAGTGGCGCGAGTTCCTCCGCCTGCTGGTGGCCAACCGGCGCAACTGCCCGATCAACGGCCTGCTGCTGGTGATTCCCGCTGACAGCCTTATCCGCGACAGCGCCGACACGCTCGAGCAGAAGGGCGCCAAGATCGCCGAGCAGTTCGACGTCATCCAGCGGGCCCTGGAGGTCCGCTTCCCCGTCTTCGTGCTGGTGACCAAGTGCGACAAGATCACCGGCTTCAAAGAGTTCTTTACCGGCGTGGACGACCCGACCCTGCAGCACCAGATGATGGGCTGGTCCAACCCGCTGGCCCTGGACCAGCCGTTCCAGCCCGAGATGCTCGCCCAGCACATGACGACGGTGCTCCAGCGGGTCGGCAAGCGGCGCAACGGCCTGCTGCTGGACCCGCCGCCGGTGGAGGGCGTGGGCGGCCCGGGCCGGCGGATCGACGAGGTCGACGCCCTCTACGCCTTCCCGCACGAGCTGCAGTCGCGGATCTTCCCCCGCCTGCAGCGCTACCTCGAGATGGTCTTCGTCACCGGCCAATGGTCGGCCAAGCCGCTGTTCCTGCGGGGCATCTACTTCACCTCCTCGATGCAGGAGGGCTCGGCCCTGGACGCCGACCTGGCCGAGGCGCTGGGCGTGCCGGTCGAGTCGCTCAGCGAGACGGGCCGGGCCTGGGCGATCGACCGGGCGTACTTCCTCCGCGACGTCTTCATCGAGAAGGTCTTCCGCGAGAAGGGCCTGGTCACCCGCGCCGCCAACGCCGGCCGACAGCATCGCCGCCGCAAGCTGGCCGTGGTGGCCGCCGGCCTGATCGGCGCCCTGGCCCTGGCGGCCTTCACCTGGCACGGGGCGATGAGCCTCAAGCGCAGCATCGTCGAGCGGCGGGCGGACTGGGTCGCCGCCGCCGACCAGAGCACCAACCTTCCGGTCGTCAGGCCCGGTAGCCAAGGCGTGATCTATCGCGGCGACATGGAGGTCTCGCAAGAAGGCTTCGAGGGTGTCACGTGGGTGGACTTCTACGACCGCCTCCGCCAACGGGCCGACCAGCCGGCCGAGGTGCCCTGGATCTTTCTGACCGGCGACAGTGATTTCGGCGAGGAGTCGGGCTTCCAGGCCGTCATCGGCATGGGGGTGGTCGAGCCGCTGCTGTCGATGACCCGCAAGCGGCTGGGGCGCATGCCGACGACCGACCACCAGTGGCTGCTTTACGGCCAGGCCCTGGCGGAGCTGGTCCGGGCGGAGTCGGCCTCGGCCGGGCCGCTGCAGGTGGACCCGCTTCTGCGCTTCGTGCTCCAGGACGAACAGAAGCCGTGGACGCCGGAGACGGACACTGCCCAAGCCGCCCAGCGGGACGCCCTGCAGCAGGCGGTGGATTCCGCCGGCGAGGAGGCCTGGATCCGCTCGGCCCGCACAGGCTCGGCCAAGTACCTGGCCCCGGCGGCCTACCGTTTCTACGGTTATTGGAAGCAGTCGTGCCTGGGGACCCTTCTGGGGGCCGCCGGCACCGCCAAGGAGTTCCGTAACGCCGAGGCCGATCTACAGAAGGCATGGAGCGGGTCGGCCGACCTGGACGCATGGCGTGAGCACTTTGCCGGCCTCCAGGCGCAGAAGGCGAAGCTGGACGGCCTGAGGCCCACCCTCAACGACGGCCAGTTGGTCCCCACCCTCGACCAGCGCAAGAAGAAGGTGACTGGCCAAGTGGAGCCCATCCACACGGTCCTTAGCAGCCTGCTGCCGACGGCCGGCAGCGTGAAGCCCGACACGGTGCAGCTCGTCGAGGCCCGAGGCCCCGACGCGCTGGCCGATGCGGTCGACGCCGGCTGGAAGGCCCTGCGCGATCGGCTGGACGACCCGGGCCTTCGGGGCGAGCTGACCGAGCTGGACCGCCAGCTGATGGACCCGGTCTCGGTCGAGCAGGACAGCCGGCCGCTCTACGCCTGGCGGTTCGCGATGTACCAGGCCGTCGACCGGGCCCTGACCGGCAGTGCCATCGCAGGCGCAGTGCCGATCGAGGCGCTAGCGGGCCGACAGGACGAGCTGGCGACGGTCTTTGGAGGCGCTCGCCAATCGGTGGACGACGCGGCCAGCAAAGCGGCCAGCGGCCAGGCCCCGGAGACCGTCCAGGCGGCGGCCGACAGCTGCCACAAGGCCCTCGATACGCTGCAGGCCCACCGCGGCGAGCAGCTCCTGGAGGCCGTGCTGGTCGACCCGGCGCTGCCCCGCACCCTCGAGGCCATGGAGGCCTGGGTGGCCGACCAACCCGTTCAGGCCAGCGCCCCGTCCCCTCCGCCGCTGCTGTCCTACGAGTGGGAGACTGGTTTCGACGCCCGCTACGCCCCCGAGGCCGCGGGCAAGCTGCTGCGGTCAGTGGCGGGCCTGGAGACGCTGCTGGCCGCCTCGGCCCCCGAGAGGCGGGACCGCCAGGAGCTTCTGCAGGACCTCGCCCGCACCCGGGAGGGCTACCTTCGGCAGTACCTTGACTACTGGTCGGTCAAGGTGCCCCAGCCGCAGCCCTGGGCCCCGGCGGCGTGGGCCGACTGGCAGGGCCAGCTGATCGGCACGCGGACCCGCCAGGCCTGCGCCGCCCTGGGCGAGTTGGGCCAGCGGATCGAGTCGGCCCTGCGCGAGCTGGGGCCTTTCTCGGCCGAGACGGAGCTGGCCAAGGCCTGGACGTCTGCCCTGGACGCCGTGCGCGAGCAGGCCGGCCAAACCAGCGAGCGGGGCAACATAGACGAGTGGGATGCGGTGCTGACCCGCTGGTGCACGCTGCCGGCGGGGCCGCTGGAGGCGCGGACCGCGCTGCTGCGTGTGTCGGCCACCGAAGTCTACCGGAACTACCTCATCCCGGCCACGTCGGGCGGGTACGTGGCGCGGTACTGGTACGAGCTGACGGCCCGGTCGCTGGAATCGCTGTGCGCCGGCGCCGGCCGGTCGGCCGGGGACACGCTGGACCAGATCCGCACCCAGCAGGGCTTCCCCCTGTCGGCCGGGGCCAGCGACCTGCCGCCGGCCGACATCGAGAAGCTGCGGGGCCAACTGGCGGAACTGACCTTCCCGGAACCCTCGCGCCTGCCAGGAGGGGACCGCCGCCTGGAGGGCCTGTGGACCTGGCTCCGAACGCTCCAGCCGCCCGAGTCGGGGCGGGGGCCGGGCCTGACCGACGACGACCGGGAGCTGCTGGACTGGGCCCGGCGGATCATGGCCGTGCTGCCGGCCGATGGGCGTCAGGCCTCGGCAGAGCTCCTCATCCCGCCGGCCGCCGAGCAGGCGAAACTGCGGCGCAGCGCCCAGGGCGGGGTCCAGTCCACCTACCTGGTGCTGGAGCAGGGAGGCTCCAGCGAGCGCCGGCGGATCGATACGGGCGGGTCGCTCGGACACCTGCCGTATCCGACGAAGTCGGAGGCGAAGGTGGTCTTGCGTTTCGAGGAGTTCTCGGATCCGTCGGCGGGCTGGAGCCGCCCCTGGACCGTGCCGGGCCAGGACTGGGCCCCGCTGCACCTGCTCTACGACCGGGACCGACGGGCCCAGCCGGCGCCCGGCCCGCAGGGACGCAACTGGTACGTCGAGGTGCCCGAGCCTCATGCGGTGAACCGCGTACTGTGGCTGGAACTGCGGTTCGCCCAGCCCATGCCGGACCCGGAGCGATTTCCTGGCCGATAGGATCGGTAGGCACAGCAGAAAGCGAGAAAGGCCCATGCGGGACCCCCTGCAAACCACGGCGAAGTCGGACCCCAAGACGGCCGGCGGGGTCAGCCTGTGCGCGTTCGGCAAGCATCCGGGCTGGGACGACCACATCGAAGACCTCGGGCTGGACACGCCGGGGCTGGCCGAGCTCAAGCGGTGGCTCTACGTCGAGGGCATCGGGGCGTGCGTCAACTCCGGGGCCTGGGACCAGCTGCCGCCCGAGCAGCGGCTGGAGGGTTTCGGCCACCTGTTTGTGCAGTCGGCGGGCGGATCGGTCACGGTGGGCCGGCTGTGGTCGAGCCAGGACGGCAAGGGCCGGGGGCGCTACCCGATGGTGGTGTGCGCGGCCTTTGCGGGCGTGCCGCTGGGCGCCGCCCTGGCCCGGGCCGAGGCGGAGCTGGCCGAGATCGAGCCCGCCTGCCGCGCCACCGGATCGGCCGAGGCCGTCGTGAGCCTGCTGGCCCGGCACCGGCAGCGGCTACAGCAGGCCCTGCCGGCCCCGGCCGCTGCGCCGGAGGGCTCGGCCTGGGCTGCCCTGGCCGAGGGGCCCTGGGGCCCCGACGGCCAGGGGCTGCTGCGGGTGCTCTACGCCATCCAGCGGGAGCTGCCCGACGGCCCCCTGGCCAGCGAGCAGGCCTCGCCCGCCCCGGCCATCCACGTCCGGGTGCCCTGGTGCGCCGACACGCCCGCCGAGGCGGCGCATCGCTGGCTGACGGCCCTGGCCGGGGAGGTCGGCGACGAGGTGCCCCTGTGCGCCCTGGTGGGGGAGCACCGCTGGCTGGACCTGTTCATCGGTCGGCCCGGCCCGCTGCAGCTGGCGTGCCTGCGGACCAGCGAGGCGGGCATGGCCCTGACCTCCGATGTGCCCTTCTCCATCGACGACGCCTTCGCCGCCCGCGTCCGCCAGGGGCTCGCGCAGGCCCAGCGGGGCCTGCCCCGCGGGCCGCTGCTGGTGCAGGAGCCGCCGCCGGCGGCGGAGGTGCCCCGGCCCGACCTGCGGGCGCGGTCGGCCGGCGTGCTCCAGGGCCTCCGCGGGCTGCTGACGCGGCGGACGGTCCTGGTGCTGGCGGGCCTGCTGGTGGGGATGCTGGTCCTGACGGCGGCGATGGCGCTGCTGGGCCGGCCGGCCGACCCCGAGCCCCGCGGACCCTTCGATCCGACCCAGTGGGAGGCGCTGGTCGGCCAATGGGCCGGCTGGTTCAAGCCCGTCTACGACGACCTGGCGGCCGATGGGACGACCCGCCGCAACTGGCAGGCCCACGAGCCACTGGCCGCCGCCCTCGCCAGCCTGGAGGGCACGGCGAACGAGGGTGCGGATCTCCGGTTCATCGAGAGGGTCAACAGGAGGGGCGACTCGCCGGACATTCTGGTCAAGAACCCGCCCGAGGAGGCCAGGCAGAACCCCGACCCGATCGGGCCCACGCTGACGGCGATGACGGCCTTCCGCGCGGGCCTGCTGGACTGGTTCGAGGGCCAGGCCGCCCTCTACGACGCGCGGGGCTGGGCGGTGGCGGCCGGGGAGGTTCGCAGCTACAGGGACCTCTTCGCCGCCGGCACTGCCCCGCAGACCGGCGTGAGCGCCTCGGCCATTGCCGCCTGGGCCGAGCAGATGGCCCAGGCCGAGCGGGCCTGGCTGCGCGTCGAGGCGGCCTGCGACGCGATGGCGGCGACGGCGGAGGGGCTCGGCGGGGAACTGCTGCCCGGCCTGCGGGATCGGCTGGAGCAGGAGCTGGCCGGGACGGCCCTGGCGGCCCTGCCCCAGGCGGCCACCGCTCAGGCCGAGCGGGCCGAGGCGATCCTGCCGGCCTGTCGGACGCTGGCGGCCTGGGGGCACGACATCACGCGTGCGGGCGAGGCCCTGAACTCCGCCCGGCTGCCGCGGGGCCCGCAGTGGCTGCAGGCGGAACTGGCGGGGGCGGAGCTGGCGGAGCTTCCGTCGGCCCTGGAGGCGCTGGCCCGGCCCGACGGGGCGGTGGGGCAGCTCCACCGGCTGCTCATGTCCCAGGCCCAGGACTACGACCTCGCCCGCTTCGTGCGCGAGCAGGAGCCCACGCTGCCGGATTCGAAGGGCCTGGCCCTGGCCCGTCAGTGGCACGGCGCGGCCGGGGCCTACCGGTTCGTGGCCCAGGCCGATGACCCCCGCAGGCTGATCGACGAGTCGCAGCCCGTGGCTGATCGGCTGGCGCTGCTCCGGCGCTACCCCGACCATGAGCCTGCCCAGGCGGATGCCTTCGCCGGCACGCTGAGCCAGCTGCAGGCCCTGGCCGAGAGAATCCGCCGCCAGGCCCGGCCCGTCGAGCAGGACCTGCCGGGCCTGCAGGCGCAGGTGGCCTCGCTGAACGAGCAGCGCGGCGCACTGTGGGCCGATCTCAATACGGCCCTGGACACGCTCCGGCCTGCCGAGCCGTTCGAGAGCTGGCTGGCCCGACAGCGGGCCTGGACCCCAGCGGGGCTGGCCGGGCCGTGGGGGGCCTACTTGGACAGTGTGGAACAGGCCGAGGCCCGGGCGGGGCGGCAAGAGGGCACTCCGGTCTACACGCCGATCCTTGTCGAGCGGGTCGAGCAGGCGAAGCCCGTGCTGGACGGGCTGTCCGGCGAGTTGCCCGAGCCGCCGGGGACGCTGGTTGAGCCGGCCCGAGCTGCCCTGCAGCGCATGCGGGCTGAGCAGCTCGCGGCACTGGCCGAGGCGATGCTGCCGCCGGGCGCGGCCCCGCTGACGGGCGAGGCGATGGCCCCGCGGCTGGCCCAGGCGCGGGAGCAGTACCTTGACCGCTGCGACGTCCTGACCCAGGCGACGGCCGAGGTGGCGAACGTGACCGCCGCCCTGGCGGAGCTGGACCTGGAGGGGGCCCGGCGGGCCTATGCGGCCATGGCCGGCCTGCATCGGCCCGGCTGGCTGGAGGTGGAGGCCTGGGAAGCGATGCTCGCGCCGGCGGCGGGGCCGATGGCGGCGCTGGCTGCGATCGAGGCGGAGTCGGCCCCCGAGCCGCTCATCGAGCGGGTGCGGCCCGATGCGCCTGCGCCGGTGGTCTGGGCAGCGTGGCTGCAGTTGGGGCAGCTGGACGGTTGGCCCGCGACGGCCGAGCAGCTCCGCCAGGAGCAGGCGATGCAGCCGGCCGTGACGTCGGCCCTGGAGACGGTGGATGGCGCGCGGCGGGACCAACTGGCGGCCGAGGCGGCGACGGAACGGGCGAAGCGGTGGCAGAAGTGTCTGGCGAGTGCTGCCAGCGACGAATCCATGGAGGCCGTCCTCGACCTGCGGCCGGACTTCGGCGTGCGCGACGACCAGCTGCCGCCGTGGGCGCAGCTGAACCTGGCGCTCTACCGCCTGCGTCAGGTCGCCACCGGCCCCGAGCGGCTGGACGACGCGCAGACCGCCCAGGCCATCGCGGCGTTCCGGTCGCGGGCTGACGCGCTGGGCCTGGGGGACCTCGAGTGCCTCGGCCAGCTGCCCCGCCCGGAGGACCGCCCCGCGCCGCTGCCGCTGGACCAGTGCGGCCCGGCCGCCGGCGAGGCGGGCTGGCAGAAGCTCCGCGAGGACGCCGAGTCGGTCACCTACGCCGGGCAGATCGCCAGCCAGGGCTGGGAGTTGACGTTCCGCCGCGTGGAGGTCGCTGGCCGGTCGGCGTACCTCTGCACCACCGAGGTGCCCGTGGGGCTGGTGGTGGCCCTGACGAACCAGCGGGCCAGTCAGAAGCAGGGGGTGATCTCGCTGCTCGCCCTCAACCCGGCGGACCTTCCGGGCCCGCGGGTCTGGCGGCGGGTGGCGGGCAAGGTCGCACCGGCCGTCGACTGGGTGGACCTGGTCGGCCCGGGGGCGGCCGAGCGGTTCTACCCGCCGGGAACCACGCCGGGTCCGATCGGGCCGGGCCAGCCCATGCAGGACATCTCGCCCGAGGCCGCCCTGGCCATCGCCCGCGCCCTGGGCTGCCGGCTGCCCACGCCGGGTGAGTGGCAGGCCGCCCTGCGCCAATCCGCACCGGCCGATGACTTCGCCCAGTGGAATCTCCGCGACGAGACCTGGGGCGAGCTGCTGGCGCACGTCAACGAGACCGCGGGCCGATACCTCGCCCCGCTCTACCCGGACGCGGGGGCCTTTCTGCCGACCGACGCGGGGGCCGTGCCTGTCGCCAAGGCCGCTACCCATCGGCCCGGGCGCGACGGCACGCTGTGGTTCGAGCCGGTCGACGCCCCGCGGGGCGAGCCGTTCCGCCACCTGATCGGCAACGTGGCCGAGTTCGTCCTGGACGACGCCGAGGCGATGGACGCCCTGTCACCCCACGACCTGGCGGGGATCACCGGCTGCGTCATCGCACGCGAGGGCGCCCTGTTCGTGATCGGCGGCTCGGCCCTGTCGGCGCCGGAGCTGGCGGTGGACCAGCCCCTCGTGTGGAGCCTCCGCCGCTGGCCCTGGGGTGCCGCCGACGTGGGGTTCCGCCTGGCCTTCTCGGCGCCGGCCACGCCGCTGCAGACCCAGCTGCGGACCGGGCTGCAGACCGTGCACTACCTGAAGCCCTGAACCCGCTGACCATGAGTCGGCGGCCCCGCCGGGGCCGCCGGGAAAGGATCGCCCCCATGCCACCGGCCGCTCGACTCGGCGACATGCACACCTGCCCGATGCAGACGCCCGGCACGCCGCCGATCCCGCACGTCGGCGGGCCCATCAGCACCGGCGCCCCGACCGTCCTGATCGGCGGTCAGCCGGCCGCCCGCGTCGGCGACCTGGCCGTCTGCGTCGGCCCGCCGGACACCATCGCCATGGGCTCCGCCACCGTCCTGATCGCCGGCCAACCCGCCGCCCGCATGGGCGACAGCACCGCCCACGGCGGCGTCATCACCGTCGGCCTGCCTACCGTCCAGATTGGGTAGGCCGCTACACCGTCAGGCGCAGGTAGAGCTGCGGCAGCACGCGCGGCAGGTCGTGCAGGTCGGGCAGGATGGCGAAGCGGCGGCGAGGGAACATGATCTCCATGTCGGCGATGGAGTTCTCCTGCGTGCTGATGGCGAAGGTGTGGACGTCCTGGCGGGTGTTCTCCTCGCAGGCCATGCGGACGTCGTGCTGGGCGTAGCGGGTGTGGGGGTCGTAGCCCTCGTCCTGGGGTCGGCCGTCGGTGACCAGCAGGATCAGCCGCTGGCGGCTCGGCTGGCGGGCGAGCAGGTAGCCACTGTGGCGCAGGGCCGGCCCGATCCGCGTGGAGTTTCGCGGCCAGGCGGCGAGGACCCGGCCGATCGCGCCGGGGCCCCAGGGCTCGTCGAAGCCCTTGAACGAGAAGAACTCGCACTGCAGGCGCCCGTTGGAGCTGAAGCCGGCCACGGCGAAGCGGTCGCCCAGGGCGGCCAGGCCCTGGCCCAGCACGACGGCGGCCCGTTTCTCCAGGTCGATCACCCTGGGCCCGGCCGAGAGCTCCTCGCCCGTCGAGCCGCTCACGTCCAGCAGGATCAGCACCGACAGGTCGCGGTGCTGGATGCGGGGCCTCTGGTAGAACCGCACCGGCGGGGCGGGCTCGCGGCGGCGCTGCACGACGTGCTCGGTCAGCAGGTCGATGTTGATGCTCTCGCCGTCGGGCAGGTACTTCTCCTGGCGCGCCAGGTCGGGCCGGAGCCGCTCGAACACCGCCCGCACGCGGCGGGCCTGGTCGAGCCAGTCGGCCTGCAGGGCGCCGCCGGACACGGGCTCGACGGCGCGGGGGTGGAGGTGGCAGTGGCCCGGGTGGTAGGCGTTGTGGCGGAAGTCCCACTCGTCGTAGATGAAGGCGGCCGGCACGGCCTGGGCCTCGGGCGCCTGCGGCTCGCCCTCCTCGGCCGAGGCGTCCTGGGCCTGGAGGCTGGCGGGCAGCTCGGCCGGCGCGTCGTCGGCCTGCTCGCGGGCCTGCTGGCGCCGGGCGGCGTCCTTGAGGTCGGCCACCATCGAGTCCATCGGCGGGCGCGACAGGTGCACCGGGAAGCGAAAGTCCGAGAGGAAGCTGACCGGCGTAAGCCGCTCACTCGCCAGCCTGGGGTAAGACTTTAGGAGGTCATCCGCCCACGGCTCGCCGATGCGCCGGGCCGTGTCGAAGCAGTTGACCGAGGCATCGGCCTGAGCCCGCAGGGCCTGCAGGGCCGGGGTGTCCTTCGAGCTGTCCAGCGCGTCGTGGAGCAGGCGGTCGGCGTCGTTGGAATCTGCCCGCGCGTCGCGCTCGGCGGCCAGGGCGGTCTGGACGAGCCGCCGGGCGCCGGGCCAGCGGGCCGTGAGGTTCCGCAGGACGCGGACGTACTCGACGATGAGCAGCAGGTTCTCGCGCCGCGTGTCCGGGCCGGTGAGCGTGCGGCACGAGGGGTACAGCGTCAGGCCGTGGATGCGGGCGAAGCTGTCGTCGAGCCACAGGCCGGCCGAGGCGATGGCGACCAGCTGGTACCAGCGTCGGTTGGCGCCGGCCGAGTCGAACGCCCGCACGCGGGCCGGGGCGTAGAGGTGCCCCGGCAGGCAGAGCACCTCGATGCCGTAGGCCTGCACGTCGTCGCTGTCCAGGCCGCTCAGGTCGCCCACCTCGCACTCGGCGCCCGTCAGGGCCATCAGCAGCGCCGCCAGGGAGGTCTTGACGTCGTCGAGGCGGCACTCGCGGGTGAGCTGGCGGATGTAGGTCTCGCTCGTGCTGAGCTGGCCGCGGAGAAACGCCAGGCCCGACTCGCCCCGGCCCGCGTAGATCTGCAGGCCGACGGCGACGTACTGCTCCAGCTCACCCGGGCTCAGCCGGTCGCGGAGCGTGGCGTAGCCGTCGAGAAACGCGTGCGCCAGCTCCGCGTCGCGCTCCATCAGCCGATGCAGCCAGGTGAGCCCGGTGCGGACCTCGGCCGGCGAGTCGCCCAGGTCGCCCGCCCCGAGCCGTTCGAAGAAGCGGATGCCATAGTGCAGCTTCGCCTCGGCCAGTCGCCAGCCGACGTCGATCACGTCGGCGAAGATGCCCGGCAGGTCGAGGATCCAGCGGGTCCGCGGGTTCAGCGCGGCCAGGAACTGGTGCAGCACGTGGTCGAGGCAGCCCTTGTCGGCCCGGCGGAGCAGGGCGAAGAAGGCCTCGGTCACCTGCTCGCGGTGCGGCCCCAGCAGGCCCTGGGCGTAGAGCGCCTCGATGGCGT
>JAWLCG010000026.1:0-24150 GCA_041687295.1 Phycisphaerae bacterium
GCCGTGGATCGGGTCGATGACGAAGTCCGGGTGGTGCCAGTCGATCAGCGAGTGGTAGAAGCCCGTCCGCAGGCCCCTGCCGCGGAAGGCGTCGACCATTGGCCGCAGCAGATCGCGACCGGCGGCGGTGTTGGGGGCCTTGTAGTCGGTCAGGGCCGAATCCCACAGGCAGAAGCCCTCGTGGTGCTTGGTGGTGATGACGAAGTACTTCATGCCCGCCCCGGCGGCGGCGTCGGCCCAGAGCTGCGGGTCGTAGAGGTCGGGGTCGAAGCGCTTGAAGTAGCGTCGCTCGTACTCCTCGACGCCGATCCGCTCGTGGTGCATGAGCCACTCGTGGCGGGCGCCCTGGGCGTAGAGCCCCCAGTGGATGAACAGGCCGAATCGGTCGCGGACGAACCAGCTCGTGTCGCCGGCGGGCAGGTCGGGTTGCTGGGCCATGGACGGGTCTCCTGGGTCAGGAAGGTCGGCCCCACCCACAGGGGCCTTCACGGAACGCCCGCGATTCTAGCTGGCCCCTCGCCGCGCGTCCAGCGGAGGGGGGCGGAGTTTCGCCCTTGCCTCGGGCGGAGCGGCAGGGTTTACTGTCCCCGGCGGATCAGACGAGGCGGGGCAGGGCCCCCGCGAGGCGTATTCAGATGAGGCGTACTATGGCGAGCGGACACGGCGGCGGCGATCGGCCCAACATCCTCCTGTTCTTCACCGACCAGCACCGGCTCTCGGGCCTGGGCTGCTACGGCCCGACCCCGTGCCTCACGCCCGAGATCGACCGCCTGGCCGCCGAGGGCAACCGCTTCGAGACCGCCTACACCTGCTGCCCGCTCTGCTCGCCGGCCCGCGGGAGCCTCATGACCGGCCTGCACGTGCATGGCCACGGGATGCTCTCGAACAACTTCGAGTACGGCACCTGCATGGCCCAACTGCCCGACGGGCCCCACCTGCTGCCTCGCCGTCTCGGCGCGGCCGGCTACCGCTGCGGGTACGTGGGCAAGTGGCACCTCGGCGGGGCGCGCGACGAGTGGTTCGGCGCCAAAGTCGATGTCTCGCTGCCGAGCACGCGCGGCTTCGAGGGCGTCGAGTACACCCACCAGGAGTACCTCGACAAGCACGGCTACCGCTACGAGCCCTACAACACCAGCCGAGCCCTGCACACGCAGCGATGGGACGGCCCTCGCGAGGCCTCCATCAGCCACTGGCTCGCCGACCAGACCCTCATGCTGCTCGACCGCTTCGCCGAGGCCGGCGAGCCCTTCTTCCTCATGCACAGCGACCCGGGCCCGCACGCCGGCTACGTCGCCCCGCAGAGCCTCTACGACCTCTACCGCGACGTCGAGATCCCGCCGTGGCCCAACTATGGCTGGGACAGCCGCGGCATCAACGGGCCCCACCAGGTGAAGATCCACCCGAAGAAGGAGTCGCTCAGCTGGGACGACTGGGCCGACACGATCCGCCACTACTACGCCCGCTGCACCGACATCAGCATCCAGGTGGGGCGCGTGCGCGAGGGCCTGGCCCAGCGTGGCCTGCTGGAGAACACGCTGCTGCTGTTCACCAGCGACCATGGCCAGACGCTCGGCAGCCACGGCGGCCTGATCGACAAGGGGTTCCACCACTTCGAGGAGGTCCAGCGCATCGGCCTGATCGCCGCGGGGGCCGGTGTCAGCCAGCCCGGGCGGGTGATCCGCGAGTGGGGCTCGCTGGTGGACATCTACCCGACGATCCTCGATGCCGCCGGCGCGGACTTCGACCGCTCGGCCATCCACGGCCAATCGCTGCTGCCGCTGCTGCGCGGCGAGCCGGTGCAGTGGCGCGATGAGGTCTTCGTCGAGTTCTTCGGCCTGGGCAACCTGGCGACGACCATGCTCACCTGCCGCCACGGAAAGTTCAAGTACGGGTGGAACTGCGTCAACCGCGACGAGCTGTACGACCTCGACCGCGACCCGTACGAGATGACCAACCTTGTGGACGACCCGGCCTGCGCCGAGGCGCTGGCCGACATGCGAAGGCGTACCGCGTCCTTCATGGAACGCACCGGCCATAAGAGCCTCAGCCAGTTCCGCGCCACCCGCGGCCTGTCAGGTTGAGGGCTAGCGCGGGATGAACCACGCGCCCATGTAGGGCGGCACCGACCGGCGGAGCCACAGCTGCGTCATGGGCGGCAGGGGCTCCATTTCGCGACGGGGGCCGATGTCGGTGGTCCTGGCGCGCGAGGCCGGCACCTGGACGAACGCCGGCGCGCCCGGCCGACGCATCAGGGCGGCCCCCAGTGCATCGCCGGCCCCGAGGTCGGCCTGGGCCAGGACCGGCTCGTCGGCGCCCAGGGGGTCCTGCGTAACGGCCCACTGGTCATTTCCCTGGCAGCCAGCCAGCAGCCCCCCCAGCAGCAGGACGAGAGTAAGCGTGGTAACTCCTCGGCAACGTCTGTAGCACAACATGGCGGCACATCCTGTCTTTAAGCTTGTCACCTACGGGGCAGGCAAGCTGGAACACGAACGGCCCGCACAGGCCCCCTTTACAACTGACACTAAATAATTCTAGTCGCGCCAGGCCTCAAGCCCAGCGGGAATCGGCGATTTGTCCAGGTGCACCTGTCCCTGGATTCGCAGGCGGGGAGCACTGAAGCGTCCGATAACGGAAATGGCCTAGGGTTCTCGCCCTAGGGAACTTAACACATCGACAATCCATCGGCATTTTGCTGATTCCAGCTTGACAGTTTTTCCTGACAGGCATAGGATGTTGCCCTGTGGCAGGGAGTTTTGCACTTGTCCTTGGGGCGTGCTGGTTAGGGCGCTTCTTCCGTTTCTCGGGTTCTTGAGTTCTCGCGCGTCAAAACTGTCTCTTGTTATTAGGGACAGCACGGCGGGCGATTCCGTTACAGGCCGGCAAGGTCCCGGAGGGCGAAGGAGATGGGGTTTATGGTGCGTAGACTGCGCTCTCGGATCGGCGTCAGCGGGTGGGCGTTGGGCGATCTGGCCGGGATCTTGCGGGGCCTGTTGATGCTGGGGCTTGTAGTGGCCTGGGCGTTGCCTGCCTGGGCTCAGCCTGCCTCGACGCAACCGGCGGCCGAGGCGGATGCCGAAGAACCCGCCGAGGTCACCGAGGCCCAGGCCGAGCTACCGGCCGTGACGGAGCCGTGCCTGCTTGTCAGCGAATTCGAGTTGCGCTACCTCAGCGACGACCCGCAGTACCCCCCGATCGAGTCGCTGCTGAGCGTGCCGCTGGAGCTGGGCGTGGCCCCCGAAGGCTACGTCGCCGCCCGGGCAGGCCTGGAGCGGGCCCGCTTCACGCTGGCCGAGGTGCCCGGGCTGGCGATGCAGCAGTTCTGCCCCTCGGCCCTGCAGAGCGTCTCCGAGCAGCTCGCCTCCCACCTGATCGACCAGGGGCTCATGGGTGTCTACATTCGGCCAGCCGAGGCGGACATCACGATCTCGCCCGGGCAGGACGCCCAGGGCCGGCCGGTGTTCCAGGTGACCGACCTCCGCCAGGACACCACCCGCCTGCGATACGAGGTGATGATCGGCACGATCACCGTCGTGCGGACCGTGGCGTCCGGTGAGCGGGTGCCCGACGAGGACCGCCTGGACAACCCCGTCCACCAGCGGATCCTGAGCAACTCCCCGCTGGGGCCCAACGCCCAGACCCACCTGATCCGTCGCGAGGTCCTCGAGGAGTATATCTACCGCCTCAACCGCCACCCCAGCCGCCACGTGACGGCCGTGCTGGCGCCCGCCGAGGAGGTCGGCCAGGCCGAGCTGCAGTACCTCGTCCGCGAGAACAAGCCGTGGCTGCTCTACGCCCAGGTGCTCAACAACGGCACGGACTCGACGGGCGAGTGGCGCCAGCGGTTCGGCTTCGTCCACCGCCAGCTGACGGACAACGACGACATCTTCACGGTCGACTACATCACCTCGTGCTTCACCGGCGAGTCGCAGGGCGTCGTCGCCAGCTACGAGGCGCCCGTCTGGCGGCTGGACCGGCTGCGCTACAGGCTGATGGGCTCGTGGAGCGAGTTCGACGCCTCGGAGGTCGGATTCGCGGACGATCGCTTCACCGGTTCGAGCACGACGATTGGCGCGGAGCTGATCCTGAACGTCTTCCAGTACCAGGACTTCTTCATCGACGTGTTCAGCGGCGCCCGCTGGCGCAAAGCCGAGGTGGAGAACTTCGCCGCCGACATGAGGGGCCGAAGCGAGTTCTTCCTGCCCACCGTCGGCCTGCGGTGGGAGAGGATCACCCGGGCGAGCAGCCTCTACGGCATGGTCGCCGTGGAGCACAACTGCGCGGGCCTGGCCGGCACGGACACCGGCGAGGACCTCGAGCGCCTGGGCCGACTGAACACGGATTCGGAGTGGACGCTGCTGAGCTGGGATGCCCAGGCGTCGTACTTCATCGATGCCCTGTGGAAGTCGCCCGAAGCCGTCGAGACTGGCGCCACGCTGGCGCACGAGCTGTTCTTCAGCGTCCGCGGGCAGTACGCATGGGACGACGCCCGGCTGGTGCCGGAGTTCGAGCAGGTGGTGGGCGGCCTGTACACGGTCCGCGGCTACGAGGAGTCGATCGTGGCGGCCGACAACGTCATCGTCGCCTCGGTCGAGTACCGCCTGCACCTGCCCCGGCTGCTGAAGCCCTCCAGCAAGCCGCAGTCGGTCTTCAATCGGCCGGTCTGGCTGACGCCCGGCGGCGCGCCGCGGGGGAAGGACGACAGCGACCTCTCGCCGACGAACCCGCCGGACTGGGACCTGGTTCTCCGCGGTTTCCTGGACGTAGGCACGGCCCAGTACAACGAGTCGCTGGCGACTGAAGAGGATGAGACGCTCATGAGCGTCGGCATCGGTGTGGAGTTGCAGCTTCTAAAGAACGTCAACCTCCGGCTCGACTGGGGCCACGCCCTCCGCGACGCCCGCGAGGTTGAGGAGGGTGACGAGCGCGTCCACTTCGTGGCCACGATCGTCTGGTAGCGGCCTCGCCGCCGGCACAGTGCCGCGACGGGTCGCCCTGACAGGGAGTACGACGATGAACCGTACCAACAAGACTATCGGCGGGTCCGGCGGGGGGCTGTTCCGGATCCTGGTGTGCCTCTACCTGATCGCCGGCCAGGTGCACCTGGCCTGGGCTGCGCCCGAGGGCGCCGCCTTCGAGCCCAGGGGCCCGCAGGGGACGATCGCCCAGGAGGGCCTGCGCACGACGATCACCGCCCCCAACGGCTCGGTCATCAACTACACGCGCTTCAACGTGGCCGCGGATGAAATCGTGCAGTTCATCCAACCCAGCGCCACCTCGCGCGTGCTCAATCGCGTCCAGGGCGACACGAACCCCAGCTACATCGCCGGGCGGATCGAGGCCAACGGCATCGTCTACATTGTCAACCCCGCGGGCATCTACTTCGCCCACGGGGCCCTGGTCGACGTCGGACAGCTCTACGCAGCCGCCGGCAAGTTGAGCACCCTGAACTTCCAGCTGGGCCGGGACCGATTCACGGGCGTCAACGCCCACGTGATCAACGATGGCGTGATCGACTGCCGGAACCCGTCCAAAGATCCCGCTTTGCGGCTGGAGGCCCACCTGATCGGGCGCTACGTCCGCAACAGCGGCACGATCCTGGCCCCGAACGGCATCGTGACGCTCTCGGCCGGCGATGAGGTCTACCTGTTGGAGACCGGCGGGCAGGTCGCCGCCAGGATCACCCGCAAGCAGCCGAGCGTGGAGCCCTTCGGAGGCGACCCGGGCCTCGAGGCCGCCGGCACGATCGACGCCGGGGCCGGCCAGGTCCGCCTCGGCGCCGGCGACATGTACGCGCTGGTCCTGCAGGGCCAGGTTCGCGGCGGGCAGATCGAGGTCGTCGGTGGCCCCAACAGCCGAGTGAACGTTACCGGCACGCTAAACGCCGACGCCATCTCCGCCGGCGGCGCCGTCAATGGCGGCACCGTGCGGATCGCCGGCGCCAAGGTCGCCCTGACCGGCGCGACCGTGCAGGCCTCGGGCGCCGACGGCGGCGCGGGCGGCAGTGTCGCCATCGGCGGCCGCTATGCCCTGCCCGACGACGGCGGCACGGTGGAGACCACGCGCGTCGCCGTGGACAGTGACTCGGCCATCACCGTCAAGGGCGACGGCGCGGGCCGCGGCGGGCAGGTGCAGATCGACGCGGCCGAGATGGTCGGCTTCGCCGGCACCATCGACGCCCGCGGCCAGCAGGGCGGCCAGGTCGCCCTGTCGGCCGGCGGGGCGGGGCTGGCCTTCGCGGGCCTGATCGACGTCAGCGGCCCGGCCAACCGCGGCACCCTCGAGCTGTCGGTGGACGATGCGACCGTCGCCGCCGGCAGCGGGCCGGCCTTCAGCCAGGCCGAGATCCTCGACGGCAGCGTCGCCAGCTTCGACCTCGGCGCCGACGCCCTGGCCGCGCAGCTCGACTCGGGCAACCTGGCCCTTCGCGGCGCCGACAGCGTCGCCATCAACTCGGCCATCCACGCCCCAGCCGCCACCGGCGGGCTGACCGTGGAGTCCACCCAGGTCAGCCTCGGCGCCAACGTCAACACCGGCAGCCAGTCCCAGCAGTACACCGGCCCCGCCACTCTCACCGGCCCGGCCACGCTGACGGGCGGGACCGTGACCTTCGCCGACACGCTCGACGGCAATCATGCCTTGACCGTGGACGGCCAGATGGTCGCTCAGCAGGCCGTGGGCGCCACGGCCCCACTGGCCAGCCTGACCGCCGGCAGCGCGAGGCTGGACCAGGACGTGAAGCTGACCGGGGCATTCGAAACCACCGGCAACGCCACCCTAGGCGGCGGCCTGTCGACTACGGGGGACGTGACGGTCGGCGGGCAGGCCCGCTTCGGCGGCGCCGTCAGCGCCGCCACGGTCGACGTCACCCAGGAAACCTGGATCAGCGCCCTGCCGCCGGCCGGTGTCCCGTCGGTCGCCACGGGCGGTGCGCAGGTGTACCAGGGCCCCGTGACGCTGGAGCAGAACGCCACGCTGCAAGGCCCGTCGGTGACGTTCGGCGACGTGGTCACCGGCCCGCACGCGCTGGTCGTTCAGGGCGCGCTGTCGGCGGGCAAGCAGGTGGGCAGCCCGGTCGAGGGCCTGGCGAGCCTGTCGGTGACCCAGCAGGCCACCTTCGCCAGCCCCGTCTATGTGGACGGGCAGGTGGAGGTCAACGGCCTGGGCACCTTCAACAGCGACGTGAACGCCGGCAGCGTCAAGGTGGACGGCGGCGTGAACTTCGGCCAGGCCGATGCCGCCACTGCCCTGGCCGTGACGACCGCGGGGACCCAGGAATACAGCGGCACGATCACGCTGGTCGGCGACACGGACCTTGCCGGCAGCACCGTGACACTCAATGGCCCGGTGGATGGCGCCAAGGCGCTGACGGTCGCCGGGGGTGAACTGGTGGCCAACGACGTGATCGGCGGCACCACGGCCCCCACGGCCCTGACGGCCCAGCGTGGCGCGACGTTCGGCGCAGCCGTCAAGGCCGGCCAAGTCGACGTCACCGGACAGGTTAACATCAACGGCGCGTCGGTCGACACCGGTGCCGGCAGCCAGACCTACACCGCTGACGCTTCGCTGGGCCAGAATATCCTGCTCGGCGATGACACCACACTGACCGGCGGGACGGTGACCCTAAGCGGGCCCGTCGACGGCCAGAAGGCCCTGAGCGTTCAGGGCGGGGCGACCTTTGACGGCCCCGTCGACGTCAAGTCCGTCGAGGTGACCGGCACGGCCCACCTCAACGGCGACACCGTGGAGACCGCCGATGGACAGAGCTATCAGGCGGTCGTCCTGGACAAGGACGCCATCCTCACCGGCTCGCAGGTGACCTTCAACGACACCGTCACCGGTGGCAAGAAACTCACAGTCACCGGCGAGCTCACCATTCACAAGGACATCACCGCCAGCGGAGTGGACGTCACCGGCACGACCCACTTCAAGGGCGGGAAGGTGGCGACCACGGGCGAGCAGATCTACGACGGGCCGTTCCAGCTCGAGGGACCGGCCACGCTGAGCGGCGACACGGTGACCTTCAAGGGGGCCGTGGATGGCGACAAGGTCCTGACCGTGACGGGCCAGCTGGTGGCCGAGCAGGCCGTCGGTGGCGTCACGCCGCTGGCGGGTTTGACGAACACCGGCAACGCGGAGTTCCAGAAGGGCCTTGCGGTGGCCGGGCCTGTCCAGGTCACCGGGTCCCTCCATACGGCCGAAGCCGTAAACGTGACGGGCGTCCAGGCCTCACTGACGGCCGGCAGCGGCCAGTTTGACAAGGACGTCTCAGTTGCCGGCGACGTGACCACCACCGGCGACGCGACCTTTGACGGCCAGCTTGCGGCCGCGACGGTCAAGGTGGGCGGCACGGGTACATTCAAGGACGCCGTGAACGTCGGGAGTCTGGAGGTCACCCAGGCAGCGACGATCGACAAGACGCTGGTCGCCACCGGCCCGGTGAAGGTGACCGGCAGAGCCACCTTCAAGGACGCGGTGACGGCCGACAGCGTGGAGGTCGGTGGCGGCGTGGATTTCGGCACTGCCGATGTCGCCACCGAGCTGACCGTGACGACTACGGGCACGCAGCAGTACAGTGGAACGACCACGCTGGCCCGCGACACGAAGCTGGACGGGACGACGGTAACGCTCAACGGCCCGGTCGGCGGCAGCCGGAAGCTGACGGTCGACGGCAACCTGGTCGCCAACGGCGTAATCGGCGGCGGGGCCCAGGTCCCGACCGAGCTGACGGTGACCAACGGCGGGGCGACCTTCAACGCCTCGGTCCAGGCCGGCAAAATCGACGTCAGCGGCCCGGCCCATCTCAACGGCCTGACCGTGACGACCACCGGCGAGCAGCTCTACCGCAGTGATGTCGCCTTGGGGAACACGACGACGCTGGCCGGCTCGAATGTGACCGTGCAGGGCGACCTGAACGGCCCTGGCGCCCTGGTGGCGAACACCCCGCTGCGGATCGAGGGGCAGGTCGGCACGGCCAATGCCAAGCTGGCCTCGATCACCACAGCCGACGACGCCACCTTCCTCAAGGACATGTGGGTTACCGGCGGCGTGAAGGTGGACGGGACCGGCACGTTCGAGCAGGCGGTGAACGCGGGCTCTCTGGCTGTGATGGGCCAGGCCAACCTCAACGGCGCGAACATCGATACCACCGGTGTGCAGAGCTACCGGGGCCCGGTCGTGCTGGGCGGCGACACCACCATGTCGGGCTCGGTTGTGCAGTTCTTCGCCCCGATCGATGGCGCCTCGGCGCTGACCATCGAGAGAACCGTCGTCGCCGCGTTCCACGACCGGATCGGCATGCAGGCCACACCGCTGACAAGTCTGAATGTGACAGCCGACCGGATCCGTTTCCGGGCGAGCGACACCCGCATCGAGGCGGGCAGTGTTCTGTTCGACACGGAGTGGGACCGGGCGACCCCGGGCCAGATTCCTCTGACGGCCACCATCAGCAGCCACGGCAGCCTGACGATCACGGCCAATACCTTCACGATGAGCCCGCACGACAAGCTCAGCGCGACCGGGAGCATCGCGATCAACACCTCCGGCAAGGCCACGCTCGGCGATCTGTCGTCGCTGGCTGACATCCGCGTAACGGCCAGCCCCATCGCCCTGCTGGGCCGTGCGGAGGGCAAGGTAGCCGGCGAGAACTCCGGGCCCAACAGCGGCGAGAGGGACAGGGGACTGGATTTTGTCGCCCAGGGCACCATCACCTTCAACGGCCGCGTTGAGAATCCCCTGGTGGCCAAGTTTGCCACCCCCAACGGCGGTTACACCGTCGCCGGCGTGCCGGTGCAGGCCTTCAATGGCCAGATGACGCTGGGGCAGAAGGATGACCTGCTCGACCTGCGGGCGCAGGGCCCTGTGCAGACGAACGTCGGTGAGCTGGTGGCCTCGGCGGGCAAGGTGACGGTGGCCGAGCTGGAGGCCCAGGGCGTCATCATCACCCCCGCCCTGCGGGACGTGCTGGCCAGCATGGGCATCTACGTCGCCGAGACGGACGAGGAGGAAATCGGCTCTCCCACGATAGATGACTTGGGCAATGGACTCAAGGGGCGGGGCATGTCGGTCCAGCGGTTCAGCCTGGAGCACATCGAGCGGATCGCGGACACCTTCGAGGTCGTCCTGCTGGGGCAGGAAGGCGACCGGCACCGGCGGATCGCGCAGGCCTTGAACGAGGCGATGGTCTCTTACCAAGCCGATCCGCGGTATCCCGATGGGCCTATCCCTGCAGCAAGTTTCCGGGAGTTCCTGCAGGGCCACCCGGGCGGTGCGGAGGTTGAGCAGTACGGTACGGAGGTGAATGAACTGCTGAGGCTGTACAAACTGTTGGGCATGTCCAGCGGCGAGTACAGGTCGGCCAGCTATGAGTTGGGCCGGTACATCTCTCTGCCACCCTACGCGCCCGCGGAGGTGATTGCGCTGGTCGAGGCCATGGGGCCACAGAAGTCTGCGGAGGTGATTGCGCTGGCCGAGGCCATGGGGCCGCGGGAGTAGGAGAGACACGGGGTCGGCCCGGATCGACGGGTCGGGCGGCAATTCCTGTTCGTATGGCGGGTGGTGCATGAGTCAGTCGCTGGACGTCGAGAGCCTGCTGGGGGCGATGAGCCCCCAGGCCCCCTGCGGGGAGGACCCGAGCTACGAGCCGGCCTTCCTGGAGCTGGAACGTCGGGTCATGCCGGCCCAGCTGTCGATGGTGGCCAGCGAGGACCAGGCCGAGGCGACCGACTGGTCGGCCATCCGCAAGGGTTGCCTGCAGCTGTTCGAGCAGGGCAAGCACCTGCGGGTGGCGGTGTTCCTGGCCCTGGCCGAGTTGCACCAGCGGGGCCTGCCGGGCCTGCGCGACGGGCTGGGGCTGCTGGCGGGCCTGCTGGAACGCCACTGGGAGGCGGTGCACCCCCAGCTGGACGCTGCGGATGGCAATGATCCGATCGAGCGGTTTAACATCCTGTCGGCCCTGGTGCCGCGGGATGAGGGGTATGGCGACGCGCTGGGCTTCTGCCAGGCCCTGCGCGAGGCGCCGCTGTGCCGCTCGACGCTGCCGGGGCTGGCCGTGCCGGTGAGTCTGGCTGACATCCGCCGCACGCGCGAGCCGCAGCCCGTGCCCGCCGAGGACGATGAGGACGCCGACGCGCGTCGGCCCCGGCCCGCGCAGGCGCTGACGGGGCCGCAGATCGAGACGATCTTTCAGCAGGTCCCGCCCGAGCAGCTCGGCGAAACGCTGGACGCTGTCGAGCAGGCCCAGGCCGCGGTCGAGGCGGTCGAGCAGGCCTGGCGCCACCGTGTGCCGTCGGGGCCGCCGCTGAGTCTGGCCCCGCTGAGTCGCGTGCTGTCCGAGGTGGTCGGGGCCCTCGGCCCCTACGTCGCCAGCCCGGACGCCTCGACGCCGGTCGAGGCCGACCCTCTCGAGGCCGTAGCCACCGTGGCCGTGGCGACTCGCCCGCCGGCGCGGGGCGTGGTGGTATCGGAATCGATCCAATCGCGGGATGAAGTGATCTTGACGCTTCAGAAGATATGCGATTACTATAAAGTGCATGAGCCGGCAAGTCCGGTGCCCCTTCTGTTGCGCAGGGCGCAGCGTCTGGTGAAGTTGGATTTCCTGGGGATCGTGCGCGACCTTCTACCTGGCGCTGTCGATGACGCCATAGCGTTGGCTGGAGTCAACGGATCCTCTGATGAGTCAATGGAGTAGATCGCGCCCAGGGGGCGCTTGCGCCCCGGAAAGGAGCCGTGATGGCCAAGAGTAGCAGCAGCCAGAAATTCATCGCCCGCAATCGGGCGCCCCGCGTGCAGATCGAATACGATACGGAGCTCTACGGCTCCGACGTCAAGCGCAGCCTGCCCTTCGTGGTCGGCGTGATGGGCGACCTGTCGGGCAAGCCGGCCGATCCGCTCAAACCGGTCGCGGAGCGGTCGTTCCTGGAGTTCAACGCGGACAACTTCAACGACCGGATGGCCTCGCTTCGGCCTCGCGTGGCGTTCCAGGTGCCCAACACCCTCACGGGCGAGGGCAACATGAGCGTCGACATCACCTTCGAGAGTATGGAGGACTTCTCCCCGGCGGCCGTCGCCCGCAAGGTCGAGCCGCTGCGCAAGCTGCTCGAGGCCCGCACCGAGCTGTCGAACCTGCTGTCGTACATGGACGGCAAGAGCGACGCCGAGCAGACCGTGGCTCGGCTGCTGGCGGACCCGACGCTGCTGAGTGCCCTGGCCGCGGCGCCCAAGCCGGAGTCGTCCACTGAGATGAAGGGAGAGTCCGATGGCTGATCCGCAATCCCAGGCCCAGGCGCCCCAGGCGCAGACGACGACGGCCGAGGTCGACGACCTTCGCGGCCTGCTGGAGAAGAGCTTCAAGCCCAAGACCGACCGTGCCCGCGAGGCCATCCAGAACGCGGTACAGACCCTCGCCGCCCAGGCCCTGGCCCAGACGGCCCTGGTCAGCGACGACGCCACCCGCACCATCCGCGACATGATCGCGCAGATCGACGTGAAGCTCGCCGAGCAGGTCAACCAGGTCCTCCACCACGAGGACTTCCGCCAGCTCGAGGGCACGTGGCGCGGCCTGCACCACTTCGTCAGCAACACCGAGACGGACGAGACGCTCAAGATCCGCGTGATGAACATCTCCAAGAAGGATGTCCAGCGCGAGCTGCGCAAGTACAAGGGCGTGGCGTGGGACCAGAGCCCGCTGTTCAAGAAGATCTACGAGCAGGAGCTCGGCACCGCCGGCGGGGAGCCCTACGGCTGCCTGATCGGCGACTACGCGTTCAACCACACCGCGCCGGACGTGGACATGCTGAGCGGCATCGCCCAGATCGCGGCGGCCGCCCACGCCCCCTTCATCGCGGCGGGCGACCCGTCGCTGATGAACATGGACTGCTGGACGCAGTTGGGCAACCCCAGCGACCTGACGAGCCTCTTCCAGACCGCCGAGTACGCCCCCTGGCGGGCCCTGCGGGAGTCGGAGGACTCGCGGTACATCGGCCTGGCGATGCCGCGGTTCCTGGCCCGGCTGCCCTACAGCGTCGAGAAGAACCCCGTCGAGGAGTTCGCCTTCGAGGAGGACACCGGCGGCGGCGCCCACGACCACTTCGTCTGGTCGAACGCGGCCTTCGCCATGGCACGCAACATCGCGCAGGCGTTCAAGCTTTACGGCTGGTGCGCCCGGATCCGCGGGGCCGAGAGCGGCGGCCTGGTCGACGGCCTGCCGTGCCACACCTTCCCGACCGACGACGGCGGCGTGGACATGACCTGCCCGACGGAGATCGCCATCACAGACCGCCGCGAGGCCGAGCTGGCCAAGAACGGCCTGATGCCGCTGCTGCACTACAAGAACACGACGCACGCGGTATTCATGGGCGCCCAGTCGCTGCACAAGCCGGCCGAGTACTTCGACCCGGATGCGACGGCCAGCGACGAGATGGGCTCGCGCCTGCCGTACCTGTTCGCGATGTGCCGCTTCGCGCACTACCTCAAGTCGATCGTGCGCGACCGGGTGGGCGGCTTCACCAGCCGCCAGGCGATGCAGAACTGGTTGGAGCAGTGGATTCTCAACTACGTCGAGCCGGACCCGGAGCACGCCAGCGAGGAGCGGCTGGCGCGCAAGCCGCTGGCCGAGGCCCAGGTGGAGGTCGAGGAGGTCGAGGGCAAGCCGGGCTACTACTCGGCCGTCTTCCGCCTCAAGCCGCACTTCCAGCTGGAAGGGCTGAAGGTGTCGTTGCGGCTGGTGTCGAAGCTCAAGGAGAACGCCGGCTGACGATGGGCCCGCTGGAGCTGCGGGCTGGGATGGGAGGAGCAGGAGATCGCGTGCAGGAGAAGGGCCCACCGGCCCCGCGCCGGAGGGTCGCGGGGGGCTTCTTACCTTGCGGGTATTCGTATCGGATCGGCCCAAGGGGCAATGGCGAATCGGGGTTGGCCGGGGCAGGGCACGGACTGGTGCCGCCTGTGAAGGAACCCGCCCAGGCCCGGAGACTGCGCGTCGGCACCGGCGCGCCTAGAGAAAAGGGAGAGCCTCACCATGGCGGAAGCGGACTTCTTTCTCAAGATCGACACGATTGACGGCGAGTCGACTGACAGCAAGCACAAGGGCGAGATCGACGTAATCAACTGGAGTTGGGGCGAGGACCAGAGCGGCACGATGGCCTTCGGCGGCGGCGGCGGCGCGGGCAAGGTCACCATGGACAAGTTCCGCTTCGTGATGCGCGTCTGCAAGGCCTCGCCCAAGCTGATGAGCGCCTGCGCGACCGGACAGCACATCAAGTCGGCCGTGCTGACCTGCCGCAAGGCCGGCGGCGAGCAGCAGGAGTACTTCAAGGTCAAGATGTCCGACGTGCTGGTCGCCAGCTACCGCATCAGCGGGTCCGACGGCGATGGGGTGCCCCTGGACGAAGTCGCCCTGGACTTCAGCAAGATCGAGCTGGAGTACAAGGCCCAGAAGCCCGACGGCAGCCTCGATGCGGCCGTCACCGGCGGCTACAACGTCAAGGAACGGCAGAAGGTGTAGAACGGCAGCGGGCGCCGGCGCGTCATCCCGCGGGGTGGCGCGCCGGCACCGCTGCCTTGGCGGCTAACCTGGGGCTCTGCGCATGCAGGCGGAAGAGTTATTGCGGCAAGGGCGATTGGAGGATGCCCTGGCCGACCTGGAGGCGCGGGTCCGACAGGACCCGAGCCACCTGGCCGGGCGGGTGTTCCTTTTCCAGCTGATGTGCGTGCTGGGCCAGTGGGCCCGCGCGTCGACGCAGCTGGGCGCGCTGCAGCGGATGGACCCGCAGCTCGGGCCGTTGGCGCAGGGCTACCTGTCGGCCCTGGCGTGCGAGCGGCAGCGGGCCGAGGTCTTCGCCGGGCGCCAGCGGCCGACGGTGCTGGGCGAACCGCCGGTCTGGCTGGCCGAGCTGATCCAGGCCCTGCAGCTCGAGGCCCAGGGCCAGGCCGCACCGGCCGAGGCGATGCGGGCGCGGGCCTTCGAGGCCGCCCCGGCCACCCCCGGGCAGCTGGACGGCCAACTGTTCGAATGGCTCGCCGACGCCGATGATCGGCTCGGCCCGGTGCTGGAGGCCTTCGTCCAGGGGCGCTACTACTGGATACCGATGGCCCGCGTCCGAACGCTCCGACTGGAGCGGCCCGGGGACCTGCGCGACCTGGTCTGGCTGCCGGCGACCTTCGTCTGGACCAACGGCGGCGAGGCCGGCGGGCTGATCCCCGTGCGCTACCCCGGCACCGAACTGGCCCAGGACGGCCTGCTGCGCCTGGGCCGGCGCACCGAGTGGACGGACGGCTCGGCCAGCCCGTCCCGGCCGGTGGGTCAGCGGGTGTTCGTGACGGACGCCGCCGAGCACGCCCTGCTGGACGTCCGCCAGATCGACTTGAGCGGCTGTGACGAGAACGCGGGGGACGCCGATGGCTGAGCTCCCGCCGTCAGACCGGCTCCAGCCCTGCCTGCTGGACAGGCTGACGGACGATGCGCCCGCCGGCAGGGCTCAGGGCCGAGACGGGCGGGTCGTCTCGGCCAGCCGATACCGCCAGAGCGTCCGCGAGCACATCCAGTGGCTGCTCAACACCAGCCGAACGATGGACGCCGAGCACGTCGAGGCCTTCCCGCTCGCCGCCCGGTCGGTGCTCAACTTCGGCCTGCCGGACCTGTGCGGCATGGTGCACTCGCAGGTGAACCTGGCCGACCTGCGGGGCCACATCGTCCAGGCCCTGCTCGCCTTCGAGCCGCGGATCGACCCGGCCAGCCTGGCCGTCGAGGTCGTCGAGGGCTCGGCTGAGTCGCCCAACGCGGTGACCTTCGAGATCCGCGGGCAGCTGTGGGCGAACCCGGCCCCGGAGTTCCTGTGCATCGAGACGCGGATCGACCTGGAGACCGGGCGCTGCAGCCTGGGGGAGGGCGGCCATGGATAGGCGCCTCTACCCCTACTACGAGCGCGAGCTGCAGCACATCCGCGAGTCG
Organism: Phycisphaerae bacterium; assembly: GCA_041687295.1. Taxonomy (GTDB): domain Bacteria; phylum Planctomycetota; class Phycisphaerae; order SM23-33; family FEN-1343; genus JAWLCG01. The sequence continues at coordinate 15,944 of JAWLCG010000026.1, forward strand.
GCCGAGGAGTTCGCCCGCGAGTACCCCAGCGCCGCCAGCCGGCTGGGCCTGGAGAGCTTCGAGGTGCAGGACCCGTACGTCGAGCGGCTGCTGGAGGGCTTCGCCTTCCTGACGGCCCGGGTGCAGCTGAAGCTCGACGCGGAGTTTCCGCGGGTAACGGAGTTCCTGCTGGACACGGTCCAGCCGCACTACCTGGCGCCGATTCCGTCGATGACGGTCGTGCAGTGCCAGCTGGCACCGGACAACCCCGTGGGGCCCGAGGGCTTCGTCCTGCCGGCCCGGACGCTGCTGCGGAGTGAGCCGGTGGGCCCGCAGCACACGCGGTGCGAGTTCCGCACGGGCCAGCCGGTGACGCTCTGGCCGCTGCGGATCACGGAGGCGGCGTACTACTCGCGGGACTACGCCGCGCTGAGGCTGCCGGCGGGCCTGGGCACGCGGGCGGCCATCCGCATCCGGCTGGCGACGGCGGGCGGCGTGCCCTTCTCGCAGCTGGGGCTGGACCGGCTGGCGCTGTTCCTGCATGGGCCCGACAGCCTGCCGGTGCGCCTCTACGAGAACCTGCTCGCGCGGGGGCGGGGGCTGGTCCTTCGGCCCGGCCTGGCGAACCCGCCGTGGCAGCAGGTGGTGGAGGCCCCGGCCATCCGCCGCATGGGCCTGACCGCCGACGAGGCCCTGCTGCCCTTCGACGCGCGGAGCTTCCAGGGCTATCGGCTGCTGGAGGAGTACTTCGCCTTCCCCCAGCGGTTCCTGTTCGTCGAGCTGCAGGGCCTGGCCGAGGGCGTCGGGCGGTGCACGGGCGAGGCGCTGGACCTGATCATCCCCCTGGCCGAGGCCGACCCGGCCCTGGAGGGCAACGTCTCGGCCGGCAGCTTTCGGCTGTTCTGCACGCCGGCGGTGAACCTCTTCCACCGCTCGGCCGAGCGGATCGCATTGAGCGACCGGGCGTGGGAGTTCCCCATCGTGGTCGACCGCACGCGCCCGCTGGACTTCGAGGTCTACCGCGTGCAGGAGGTTACCGGGTACGGCTCGCGGCCCGACCAGCGGCAGCGCTTCGGGCCCTTCTACCAGGCCAGCGACCTGGAGCCCGACGGCGGGGGGGCGTACTTCGCCGTCCACCGGGTGGAGCGGGCCCTGACCGAGCGGGAGCGCAACCCCCGCATCGGCCTGCGCAACGGGTCGGGCTACGCCGGCAGCGACGTGTACCTCTCGCTGGTCGACGCCCGGTCGGCGCCGTACCGCTCCGATCTGCGGCAGCTGGGAGTGGAGTGCCTGTGCACCAACCGCGACCTGCCGCTGCTGATGCCCAACCGGTTCACGCTGGAGGTCAGTGCCCCGGCCGTGAAGGACGTGGTCTGGCTGACCCAGCCCACGGCCCCGCGCAACAGCCGGGCGATCGGCGAGGCCGCCTGGCGGACGATCAGCCACCTGGGGCTCAACTACACGTCCCTGGCCGAGGCCGGCGAGGCCGGCGCCGAGCCGCTGCGCGACCTGCTGCGGCTATACGCCGACGGTTCCGACCCGGCCAGCCGGCGGCAGATCGAAGGCGTGCGGGGCCTGACGACGCGGTCGATGACGGCCCGCGTGGGCCAGGGCGGCCCGGCCGCCTTCGCGCGGGGGCTGGAGGTGGAGCTGCTGATCGACGAGGAGGCCTTCGAGGGCCTGGGCTGTTTCCTGTTGGGGTCGGTGCTGGAGGAGTTCTTCGCGCGGTACGTGTCGTTGAACGCGTTCACGCAGACGGTGGTGCGCAGCACGAGTCGAGGAGAGCTGGTGCGATGGCCGGCGAGGCTGGGACAACGACCGATTCTCTGATGGGCCGCCTGGCGCGGCAGCCTGGAGCGTTCGACTTCTTTGCCGTCGTGCGCCGGCTGGGCTGTCTGCACGCCTCGCAGCCGCCGACGGGCCAGGCCCGCCACCTCGTCGACGAGCCGGTGCGGTTCGGCCAGCAGGCGTCGCTGGCGTTCGCAGCGCGGTCGATCGCGTCGTTCCTGCCGCCCGCCGAGGGACGACCCGCCCGCATGCGGGTGTACTTCCAGGGCCTGCTGGGCCCCAACGGGCCGATGCCGCTCTACCTGACCGAGCACGTCTGCCGCCGAGAGCAGCTCGAGCACGACCCGACGCTGGGCCGCTTCCTGGACGTGTTCCACCACCGGGCGCTGTCGCTGTTCTACCGCGCGTGGGCGAGTTGCCAGCCCGCGGTGAGCTTCGATCGCCCGCAGACGGATCGGCTGTCGGTCTACGTCGCCAGCCTGATCGGCATGGGCATGTCCTCGCACTGCGAGCGCGACGAGGTGCCCGACGTGGCCAAGCTCTACTACGCCGGGCGCCTGGCCAGCCCGACCCGCTCGGCCGACGGGCTCGAGGCGGTCCTGGCCGACTACTTCGACGTGCCGGTCCGCGTGGAGCCCTTCGTCGGCGAGTGGGTGGACGTGCCGCCGGCGGACCGCTGCCGGCTGGGCCAGTCGCGCGCCACCGGCCTGCTGGGCCGAAACGCCGTCGTGGGCAGCCGACTGTGGGACTGCCAGCGGCGGTTCCGGCTGCACGTGGGGCCGGTTCGGCTGGCGCAGTACGAGCGGCTGTTACCGGGCGGGGCCACGTTCCGCCGGCTGGCGGCGTGGGTGAGGCTGTATGTGGGCGGGGAGCTGAACTGGGACCTGCAGCTGAGCCTGCAGGCCCGGGAGGTGCCGCCGGTGCGCCTCGGGCAGTCGGGCCGGCTGGGGTGGACCAGCTGGCTGCGGAGCCGGCCCTGCGAACGGGACCGGGACGACCTGGTGCTGCAGCCGCCGGCTGCATAGGGCGGCGGGCGCGGATTGCGGAGACGACCATGGCGGAAATCAGTCGACTGGCACTGTTCGGCAAGCTCAACCCCATCGCCTACAAGGCCCTGGAGAGCGCGACGGTGTTCTGCAAGCTGCGGGGCAACCCTTACGTCGAGGTCGCCCACTGGGTCCACCAGGTGCTCCAGCTGGCCGACTCGGACCTGCACCGCATCGTGCGCCACTTCGGGATGGACCCGTCGCGCCTGGCGGCGGACCTGACGGCGGCGCTGGACGGCCTGCCCCGAGGCTCGACGGCGGTGTCGGACCTGTCGGGCCATCTCGAGGAGATGGTCGAGCGGGCGTGGGTGTACGGCTCGCTGCTGTTCGGCGACGCCCAGATCCGGACCGGCTACCTGGTGGTGGGGGCCCTGAAGACGGCGGGCCTCAAGCATATCCTGCTGAACCTCTCGGGGCAGTTCGCCAAGGTATCGCTGGAGACGCTGACCGACCGCTTCGACGACGTGGTGGCCGGCTCGCCCGAGCAGGGCCAGGCCGCCCGCGACGGCTCGGCCCCGGCCCGCGGGGCCGACGGCGAGCCCGCCCCGGCCGTCATGGGCAGGCAGGAGGCCCTGGGGCGCTTCTGCCAGGACCTCACCGCCCGCGCCCGCGAGGGCAGCATGGACCCCGTGCTGGGCCGGGACGTCGAGATCCGCCAGATCGTCGACATCCTGCTCCGCCGGCGGCAGAACAACCCCATCCTCACCGGCGAGGCCGGCGTGGGCAAGACGGCCGTCGTGGAGGGCCTGGCCCAGCGGATCGCGGCCGAGGACGTGCCGCCGCCGCTGCGGGGCGTTCGGCTGCTGATGCTGGACCTGGGCCTGCTGCAGGCCGGCGCGAGCGTCAAGGGCGAGTTCGAGAGCCGCCTGCGCCAGGTGATCGACGAGGTGAAGGCCTCGCCCGAGCCGATCATCCTGTTCATCGACGAGGCGCACACGCTGATCGGCGCCGGCGGCCCGGCCGGCCAGGGCGACGCGGCCAACCTGCTCAAGCCCGCCCTGGCCCGGGGCGAGTTGCGGACGATCGCCGCCACCACCTGGGCCGAGTACAAGAAGTACTTCGAGAAGGACGCCGCCCTGACCCGGCGGTTCCAGGTCGTCAAGGTGGACGAGCCGAGCGAGGAGCTGGCCCTGCGGATGATCCGCGGCCTGGCCAGCCGGCTGGAGGGCCATCACCGCGTGGCGATCCTGGACGAGGCCCTGTCGGCGGCGGTGAGGCTCTCGCACCGGTACATCCCGTCGCGCCAGCTGCCGGACAAGGCCGTCAGCCTGCTGGACACGGCCTGCTCGCGGGTGGCCATGAGCCAGCACGCCGTGCCGGCCGAGGTCGAGGACGCCCGCCGGCGGATCGAGGCGCTGGAAGTCGAGCAGGGCATCCTGGCCCATGAGCAGGCGGTGGGCCTGGTGCACGGGCCAAGGATGGCGGAGATCGAGGCGGCCTTGCAGGTGCAGCGCGACCGCCTGGCCGCCCTGCAGGAACGATGGGACCGCGAGCAGGCCCTGGTGAGCGAGATCCTGACCGTGCGTGCCCGCCTGCGCGAGGACGGGCAGGTCGAGGCGCTCGACGCCGCCACCATCCAGGCCGAGGCGCCGCCGGCCGTCGCGGGGAATGGGCAGGAGGCCCAGGGCGCCTCGACGGCCCTGGCCGAGCCGCTCGGCGGCGACGGGGCCGGCGACGACCTGGAACGGCTCCAGGCCCTGCAGGCCGAGCTGTCGGCGGCCCAGGGCGAGAGCCCGCTGGTGCTGCCCTGCGTGGACGAGCAGGCCGTCGCAGCCGTCGTGGCCGACTGGACGGGCATCCCGGTTGGGCGGATGGTCAAGAACGAGATCCAGGCGGTCCTCACGCTGGGCGACACGCTGGAGCGGCGGATCCTGGGCCAGCGGCACGCCCTGGAGGTGATCGCCCGGCGCATCCAGACCAGCCGCGCCGGCCTGGACAACCCCGCCCGGCCCATCGGCGTGTTCCTGCTGGCCGGGCCCAGCGGCGTGGGCAAGACCGAGACCGCCCTGGCCCTGGCCGAGGCCCTCTACGGCGGCGAGCAGAACCTCATCACGATCAACATGAGCGAGTTCCAGGAGGCCCACACCGTCTCGACGCTCAAGGGCGCCCCGCCCGGATACGTCGGCTACGGCGAGGGCGGCGTGCTCACCGAGGCCGTCCGTCGCCGGCCCTACAGCGTGGTGCTGCTCGACGAGGTCGAGAAGGCCCACCGCGACGTGCACGAGATCTTCTTCCAGGTCTTCGACAAGGGCTGGATGGAGGACGGCGAGGGCCGACTGATCGACTTCAAGAACACCGTCATCCTGCTGACCACCAACGTCGGCAGCGAGGTGCTGATGAGCCTGTTCGAGGACCCCGCCCTGGCGCCGGACGCCGAGGGGGCCGCCAAGGCCCTTCGCGGGCCGATGCTGGGGACCTTCCCGGCCGCGTTCCTCGGTCGGCTCACCGTCGTGCCGTACTTCCCCATCGGCACCGACGTGCTGCGGCAGATCATTCAGCTGCAGCTGGGGCGCGTCGCCCGACGGCTGGAGCAGGGCCAGCAGATCGCCCTGCGCTACGACGAGGCCCTCGTCGAGCAGATCGCCGGCCGATGCAGCGACGTCGAGAGCGGCGCCCGCGTGGTCGACTCGATCATCACCCACACGCTGCTGCCGCAGATCAGCCAGGAGTTCCTCACGCGGCTGATGCAGGGCGAGCCGATCGCCGAGGTCCGCATTGGCGTGCAGGACGGGGGGTTCACCTTCGCGTTCCATTAGGACGCGGCGGGGAGAGTGCACATGGCACCGTTACAGGCAAATCGGCCGATGGCTGTGAGCAGCCCGCTCGGCGAGGACACGCTGCTGCTGCGGGCGATGACGCTGCGCGAGCCGCTCGGGGGGCTCTTCGAGTACGACCTGGAGCTGCTGAGTCCCGACGCGAGCATCCCCTTCGAGCAGGTCATCGGCGAGAACATGACCGTCCGCCTGCGGACCCGCCACGCCGAGCCGCGCTACTTCAACGGCTACGTCGCGCGGTTCCGCCAGACGGGCACCACCGGCAAGCTCGCCCGCTACCAGGCCGTCCTGGTGCCCTGGCTGTGGCTGCTGACGCGGACCAGCGACTGCCGCATCTACCTCGACCGCAGCGCCGTCGACATCATCCGCGACGTGCTGGGCCGGCGGCAGTTCACCCACTTCGACGTCCGCCTGACCGCCACGCCGCCCGTCCGCGAGCAGTGCGTGCAGTACCGCGAGACCGACTTCCAGTTCATCCACCGCCTGATGGAGCAGGAGGGCATCTACTACTTCTTCGAGCACGACAACGGCCACCACCGCCTGGTGCTGGCCGACTCGCCCGGCTGCCACTCGGCGATGCCGGGCTACGAGCAGATCCCCTACAGCCCGCCCGACGCGATGCTGCTGGGCCAGGGGGAGGTCGTCTGGGACTGGGCCGTCGAGCAGGAGATCCAGCCGGGGGGCTTCGCCCATACCGACTACGACTTCGCGGCCCCCCGGCGGAGCCTGTCGACGGCGTCGCGCGGCACGCACCCGGCCATGCAGCCGGCGCTGGAGCTGTTCGACTACCCCGGGGGCTATCGGCTCTTCGGCGACGGCGAGCAGTACGCCCGCATCCGGGCTGAGGAGATCCAGGCCCGCAGCGAGCGGATCACCGGCCAGACCAATGCCCGCGGCCTGGCGGCGGGGTACACCTTCCGCCTGGAGGACCCGCCCCGGCGCGACCAGGACCGCAGCTACCTGGTGACGAGCTGCGAGTACCGCATCGAGAACGACGCCTACGACGACGGCGGCACGCCCGACGCCGAGGGCCCCACCTACACCTGCCGCTTCACCGCCATCGACGCCCGCGAGCAGTACCGCCCGCCCCGCGTGACGCCCCGGCCGATCGTCCAGGGGCCCCAGACGGCCATGGTCGTCGGCCCGGCCGGCGAGGAGATCCACACCGACGAGCACGGGCGGGTCAAGCTGCAGTTCCACTGGGACCGCCACGGCCAGGCCAACGAGAACAGCTCCTGCTGGGTCCGCGTGGGCCAGAACTCCGCAGGCCGAAACTGGGGCGCCCTGAGCCTGCCCCGCGTGGGCCAGGAGGTCATCGTCGAGTTCCTCGACGGCGACCCGGATCGGCCCATCATCACCGGGCGGGTGTACAACGGCGACAGCCGACCGCCGTACCCGCTGCCGGCCCGCAAGACCGTCTCGACGACCAAGAGCAACTCGACCCCCGGCGGGGGCGGCTTCAACGAGATCCGCTTGGAGGACAAGAAGGGCCAGGAGCAGCTCTTCCTGCACGCCGAGCGGAACTACGACCTCCGCGTGGAGCACGACGCCAAGGACTGGGTGGGCCGGGACCGCCACGAGCTGGTCAAGCGCGACCTCCGCGAGCAGGCCCAGGGCGACCGGCACACCACCGTCGACGGGGACTGGAACCAGAAGGTCGGCGGCACGCTGTCGCTGACGACCGGGGCAGACCTGCAGGCGAAGGTCGGGCAGCGCCACGCCCTGGAGGCGGGCCAGGAGATCCACCTCAAGGCCGGCATGAAGGTGATCCTGGAGGCGGGCACGCAGTTGACGATCAAGGCGGCGGGCGGCTTCGTGGACATCGGCCCAGCCGGCGTGACCATTCAGGGCACCATGGTGAAGATCAACAGCGGCGGGGCCGCCGGCAGCGGCTCGGGCGCCTCGCCCGACAGCCCTGCGCTGCCCCTGGCGGCCGACGACGCGGAGGCCGGCTCGGCCGATGCCCCGCCGGTAGCGCCGCCGACGCTGGGCACCCAGGCGCTGGCGTTGAAGAACGCCGCCGTCGCCGGCGTGCCGTTCTGTGCCAAGTGCGAGGCGGCCCGGCGGGCCGCGGAGGGAGGCTAGCCATGGACGCCGCCGCCCGAATGCCCGCCCTGCGGCAGGCACTGTTCAGCTGGCCGGAGCTGCGAACCTTCGCCCTGCTGGACGGGGCGATGGCCGAGGGCCTGCTCGGCCAGCTCTACGACCACCGGGTCGAGAGCGTCTGCCTGTTCCGTGGCGAGCTGGAGCCGGACATGGCGACGGTGGCCCCGTACGTGGCGAGGCTGGAGCCGCAGTCGCCCTTCACCGACTGGCTGCTGGGCGGCTGGGCGCGCCACTGGGGCCTGTTCGCCCTGAGCCGCGCCCGCCTGCGCGACCTGCGGGGCCACTTCCGCGGCCTGATCCTGGTGCAGGGGCCCGACGGCGAGCCGATGTACTTCCGCTTCTACGACCCGCGGGTGCTGCGGGTGTTCCTGCCGACGTGCACGCCGGCGGAGCTGGCGACGGTGTTCGGGCCGGTGGAGGCGTTTCTGGTCGAGTGCGAGGCGGGCCTGGAGCGGTTCGCCCGCGGTGAGAACGGCCAGCTGGTGCGCGAGCCGCTGGCGATGACGGTGGCCCC
>JAWLCG010000027.1:0-23811 GCA_041687295.1 Phycisphaerae bacterium
CGGCGATGGCGTCAGACTCCACCGCGGCGGGCCGTGCCCGCCCTACGGGTTCATCCGCTTATGCAGGGCGGCGCGGACGAGACGGGCCTGGGCGAAGTCGAACTTCTCCTGGCCGGCGTCGACGACCGGCCGCAGGCTGGCTGTGCCCAACTCGGTGAAGAGGCGCTCGATCTCGACGCGGGTGTCGGGCTCGACGAAGGCCTCGATGTCCACGGCCCGGCCCTCCAGGACAAACCGCTCGAGGTGGCTGGCGATGGTCTCGGCCTTGAGGCCCCGCTGGCGGGCGATCTCGTCCAGGCCCAGCCCCTGCTGCACGAGGGCCCAGGTCTGCTCGAAGGTCTCGCCGCGGGCGGCGCGGACTGGCTCGGCCGGCTCGGCCTGGACGTGGGTTCTGTCGTCGCGGGCGTACTCGCCGACGGCGGCCAGGAAGGCCTCGCCGTACTGCTCGAGCTTGCGGTCGCCCACGCCATTGATCGCCCGCAGCTCGGTAAGGTTGCGGGGCAGCTCGCGGGCCATCTCGCGGAGCGTGCGGTCGCTGAAGATGATGTAAGGGGGCACGTTCTGGCTCTCGGCCAGCTCGCGCCGCAGCGAGCGGAGGCGATCGAAGAGCCCCTCGTCGTACTGGCCGACCGTGACGGCGGCGGCCGCGTTCTTCTTGCGCTTGCTCGCCTGGCGCTGGCGGATGACCGAGAAGGCCCGCCGGCCGAACAGCACGTCCCGCCCCTTGGGCGTCAGGCGGAGCGTGGGGTACTGCTCGGCCGTCTGCTCGATGCACTCCTGCGCCAGCAGGTTGTCCACGATCAGCCCCCAATAGGGCCGGGCGTGCTCCTTGCCCACGCCGTGGGTGGGCAGCTGGTCGTGGCCCAGCCGGCGGATCCGGTCGGTGTTGGCGCCGACGACGATGTCGATGATGTGGCCCACGCCGAACCGCTCCTCCGTCCGCGCGATGGCCGACATGAGCATGCGGGCCTCGGTCGTCGCATCGACCCGCTCGACGTCGCCCATGCACACGTCGCACGAGCTGCAGTTGTCGTTCTCCGACTCGTACACCTCGCCGAAGTAGCCCAGCAGCTGTCGGCGGCGGCAGGCGTTGACGGCGGCGAAGGCGATCATGTCGTTGAGCTTCTGGCTGGCGATGTCGCGCTCGGGGACGCTCTCGATGTTGTTGATGAAGTAGCGGATCTTGGCCGTGTCGCCCCGCCCGTAGAGCAGCAGGCAATGGGCGGGCTCGCCGTCTCGGCCGGCCCGGCCGGTCTCCTGGTAGTAGCTCTCGATGTTCTTGGGCAAATCGGCGTGCAGGACGAAGCGGACGTTGGGCTTGTCGATGCCCATGCCGAACGCGACCGTCGCCACGATGACCTGCACCTGGTCGCGGTTGAAGGCCTCCTGGTTCGCTTGACGCTTCTCGTTGTCGAGCCCCGCGTGGTAGGGCAGGGCGGCAATGCCCTGCGTCCGCAAGTGGGCGGCCGTGCCCGCCACGCTGTCCCGCGTCGTGCGGTAGATGATGCCCGCCTCGTTGGGCCGGGCGCGGACGAAGTCGAGGATCTGCCCCTCGACGTCGCTCTTGGGCACCACCTGGTAGAACAGGTTGGGCCGATCGAAGCTCGCCCGCACGCAGAACGGCTCGCGCAGGCCCAGCCGCTCGGTGATGTCCTGCTGCACGTGCGGCGTGGCCGTGGCCGTGAAGGCCGCCACCGGCACGTGCGTGAACCGCTGGACGATGACCGACAGCGACAAGTAGTCCGGCCGGAAGTCGTGCCCCCATTCGCTGACGCAGTGGGCCTCGTCGATGGCGAACAGGCTAAGCTGCACGCCGTCGAGGCGGTCGAGGAACTCCGGCAGGGCGAACCGCTCGGGGGCAATGTAGAGCAGGTCCAGCTCGCCCTCGTGCAGCCTCCGCAGCACGCGGGCGCGGTCGGCGCCGGCGAGGCTGCTGTTGAGGTACTCGGCCTGGAGCCCGTTGGCCTGGGCGGCGTCGACCTGGTCCTTCATCAGCGAGATCAGCGGGCTGATGACCACGGCCGTGCCGGGCAACAGGTACGCCGGCAGCTGGTAGCACAGGCTCTTGCCGCCGCCGGTGGGCATGACGGCGAAGACGTCGCGCCCAGCCAGCAGGGCCTGGACGATCTCACGCTGGTTGGCGCGGAAGTCGCGGAAGCCGAACACGTGGCGCAAGGCGTCGTCGAGCTGCTCCGCGGCGATCGGCGGGTTGTCAGGGGCGTCAGGCATGGGCAAAGCAGGGCAACGGGTTGATTGGTTAATTCGTAACACTGTTCAGGGGCTACCGCAGCAGGCGCAGGCCCAGGATGCCGGCGACGATCAGGCCGATGCAGGCGAGGCGCCACGGGTTGCGCGACTCGTCGAACAGCATGATGCCCAGCACCGCCGTGGCGGCCGTGCCCACGCCGGTCCAGATCGGGTAGACCGTACTGACGGGCAGGCTCTTCATCGTCCAGGCCAGCCCGCCCACGCTGCCGACCATCGCCACGATCGTCCAGACGCTCGGCCAGAGGCGCGTGAAGCCGTGGGAGTACTTCATCGCCACCACCCACACCGCCTCGAGCATGCCGGCAATCAGCAACACCAGCCACGCCATTCGCTTCGCTCCGTCTCCGTAGGGCGGGCATCGCCCGCGTATCCGATGTTGTCACCGCTCCCGAAACACCGGCGAGATCGCATGTACCATCGACCTCACGCAGCGTCCGGGTGCCGTGGCTACGGTGTTTGTAGCCACGTCAATGGGGTCTCCTCAGGAGGCCAGCACCAGGCCCAGCCTGTCCACCAGCCAGTCCATGAAAGTCAGCGTGATCGGCAGCGGCAGCAGGGCCAGGAAGAGCGACACCAGACCCGCGAACATCGGTACGGCCCGTCCGCGGCCCTTGACGATGATCGTCACCGCCAGACTACCCGCCACAAGCGTACCGGCCAGGGCTGCCAGATCCGCGTACAGAGTAAGTCCCATGGGCCGGATGCTCGTCCCGCGGGGCACGCCCACCAGATCCAACCAGAGCCGGCATGATACCAGGATGCTTGTCACCGTAACCGCGTACGACGCCGCCGCCAGTCCCAGGGCCGAGGATGTCCGCATGGTTGCCTCCACGTCACAGGTGGGACGCCGCGACGTTGTCGCTCTGTTCCAGCCTACGCGCTTGCCGCCCAGCGGCGAAAGACGTGGCTACAAACACCGTAGCCACGGCACCCGCACAGCTTGTCTTCTCCGAACCCAAGAGAACCTCTGTGTCTTTTCTCTGTGTCCTCTGTGTCCTCAGTGGACCATCTCCGCCTTCGAAGACCCCGGGCATGCCCGGGGCTATATGGAAGACGCCGGGCCTCGCTGGCGCTCGGCCCGGCCTACTTCTCGTAGGTATCGACCAGGCTGCGGACGGTCAGGGCCTTGCGGAAGGCGGCCAGGGTCATCCGCTCGGCGGGCTTCACGCGGACGGTGACGGCCTTGCCGGGCCGGAGGTTGAGGAAGTTGTCCTCGTAGTGGGCGTCGCCGCCGGCCAGGGCCAGCCAGGCCCACAGGGCGGGGCGGTCGCTGGTGAGCGTCACGCCGAAGGCGCCGTCGTCGGCAGGCTCGGCCTGCACCTTGATCGTCGGTTCGAGCAGGTCCATGTGCTTGGGCTTGACGAAGTGCACCAGGTTGCTCGAGACGGTCTGGCCGGCGACGTCGAACTCCAGCCACACCAGCAGCTCGCGGGGGCTGCGGGCGGCGATGGCGTCGGCGAACTTCAGCGTGGTGAGCTTCTTCGTGCGGTTGGGGCCGATCTTCGCGGGGATCTCGCCGCCGTCGACGGTCTCGCCGGCCGTGGTGGTCAGCGTCCAGCGGACGGTGCCCTCGACGGCCTCGAGACGGTCGCTGCTGAGGTGGACCTCGACGGTGCCCTTGTCGGCATCCTCGACGCCGCTGACGAGCACGGGCTCGAAGAACTTGCGGGCGATGTAGTGCAGGGCCTTCCAGCGGCCATGGTAGTCGATCGACGCCCAGCTGGCGACGGGCCAGCAGTCGTTGAGCTGCCAGTACAGCGCCCCCATGCACTGGGGCATGTGCCGCCGCCAGTGCTCGACGGCGTACTTGATGGCCAGGCCCTGCTGGATCTGGCTGAGCCAGAGGGTGTTCTCGAAGCCCAGGGGCATGCGGAACCAGCTGAGCATGTAGTGCATGATCAGGGCGTTGCCGGTGCCGCTGCGCTGGTGGTGCTCCATGACGCGGTGGGTGACGTTGCGTTCGTCGGCGTTGAGGTAGCCGAAGGTCGTCCGGGGCTCGGGGAAGCTCTGGAAGCCGAACTCGCTGCAGAAGCGATGGAAGGCCGAGCGGTACCACTCGAAGGGCTGTCGGCCATGCCAGACGGCCCAGAGGTGCGCGTCGCCGGTGGTCGGGTCGGAATGGTTGGCCCGGTCGCCGAGGGGCGTGTGGGGGCTGCTGGGCCAGTAGTCGCGGCTTTCGTCGAGCGGGGCGAGGGTCTGGGGGATCAACTCGTCGAAGAGCTTCTTGTACCAGTCCCACGGCATGCGGGGCCAGCCGGCGTCGTTGGCGACGAACTGCTCGAGTTCGTTGTTGCCGCACCACAGGGCGATCGACGCGTGGTGGCGCAGCCGGCGGACGTTGTCGACGACCTCGGCCCGGACGTTGTCCATGAAGGCCTCGTCGTCCGACGGGTACGCGCTGCAGGCGAACATGAAGTCCTGCCACACGCACAGGCCCAGCTCGTCGCACAGGTCGTAGAAGACGTCCTGCTCGTAGACGCCGCCACCCCAGACCCGCAGCATGTTCATGTGGGCGTGGCGGGCGGCCTGCAGCAGGCTGCGGTAGTTTTCGTCGCTCAGGCGGGTGACGAACTGGTCGGCGGGGATCCAGTTGGCGCCCTTGGCGAAGAAGGGCACGCCGTTGACGGTGAACTCGAACGACTCGCCCCACTTGTCCGGCCGGCGGCGCAGACGGAGCGTCCGCAGGCCGATGCGGCGGCTCTGCGTGTCCAGGACGTGGCCCGCGGCGTCGCGCAGCTCAACGGCGACGGTGTAGAGCGGCTGATCGCCCAGGCCGTTGGGCCACCAGAGGCGCGGCTTGCGGAGAGTGAGCTTCACGCCGCCCTTACCGCAGTTCAGCGTGGCCGTGGTCTCGGCGACGGGCTGGCCGTCGAGACTGACGGTGACGGCGGCAGTGAGGGGCCCGTCGGTGAGGCTGTCGGCCTCGACGGCGACGTTCAGGTCGACCTGGCCCTTGCGGCTGTGGTCCTGGTCGATCCGCAGGTCGCCCAGCCGGGCCGAGGGGATGCCCAGCAGCTCAATGGTGCGCCAGATGCCTGCGGTGATCAGCACGGCCCCCCAGTCCCAGCCGAAGTTGCAGGCGCTCTTGCGGACGTAGGTCCGCCCGGCCGGCTCGTGGGCGATGCACTTGGGGCTCACCAGCGGACGGGCCTTGTAGCGCTTGCGGATCAGCGGCATGACCGAGTCGAAGTGCACCTCGATCGTGTTGGGCCCGGCCTGCAGGGCCCGGCGGATGTCGAACTCCCAGGTGCGGAACTGGTTGTCGGCCTGGCCGACTGTTTGGCCGTTGATCCGCACCGTCGCCAGCGTGTCCAGGCCCTCGCACCGCAGCAGCACTCGCGGGCAGTCCAGCAGTTCGGCCGGGGCCTCGAACGTACGGATGAAGGTCCAGTCGGCCTCGCCGATCCACTGCTGGTGGACCTCGTTGTCGCGGTGGAAGGGGTCCTCGATCCGCCCGGCCGCCAGCAGGTCGGTGTGGATGCAGCCCGGCACGGTCGCCGGCGTCGTTTCGTCCTGGCCGTCCTGGAGCACCTGCCACTGCCCGCCCAGATCGATCCGCATCATGCGTCCATCACCTCAGGCCCGCGCGGGGCCGTCGTCTTCGGTATCGCCTCCGCCCGGCGACCCTCGCCGGCGGAAGCCTCTGTCCTTACCCGCTGCCGGCCCCGAATACAAGGGCGGCCTGCGGTGCATACCCTACCATACCCAGTACGCCGCCCGAACGCCAAAGGGCGAAGAAACGCCGTGTAGCCCCCGGGCTCGCGGCCATGTCACGTCGTGCCCCGCGGGCCCCCAGCGGCAGATCCTTCGCACTCCTGGGGGCGGCACCTTTCGCCGTGGGGGAGGGGAATCTATAATCGACCCTTTCGACTTTCATGGTAGACCCGATGCTCATGGATGCCGCCCCGACAGCTCCGACGACCGACGCGGTGACCTTCGCCGACGCCACTGCGCGCGCGGAGCTGGAGGGCCACCTGTCGCTGCTGGCTGATCCGGCCCGCCACGAGGAGCCCCGCGTCGCCCGCGTCAAGCACAACGCCACCCGGACCGTCTGGCGGGCCCAGTTGGACGGCTCGGCGGTGTACATCAAGCACTTCCACGCCGGCGGCGCGGTCGCACGGCTCAAGGGCCTGCTCCGCGGCAGCGACGCCCGGCGGGAGCTGGCCTTTAGCCGACACCTGCGGGGGGCGGGCGTGGAGGCCATCGAGGTGCTGGCCATCGGCGAGGGCAAGGGCCGGGCCTGGGTCGTCAGCCGGGCCGTCGAGCCGGCCGAGCCACTGGACGCCTGGCACGAGCGCGTCCAGCGCGAGGGCCACGCGGGTCCTCGGCTGCGGTCGGCCACGCGGGCCCTGGCCGAGCTGGTCGGGCGGATGCACCTCGCCGGCGTCCGCCACCTGGATCTGCATAGCGGCAACATCCTGGTGCAGGAGGAGGGCGGCGTCCTGCACCTTGTGCTGACCGACCTGCACCGCGTCACCCGCCGCCGTCGGCTGACCCGGCGGGGGCGGGCGAAGGACCTGGCCCTGCTCCTGCACGACCGCCTGCACGCCACCGGCCGGGCCGAGCGGGTACGGTTCCTGGCCCGCTACCTCGCCGTCACCGGCGGGCCGGGCACGCTGCGGGGCTGGCGGGCGATGGTCGAGCCGCTCGCCCAGGCCCACTCCGCCAGCCAGTATGCCGCCCGCGACCGCCGCGTGCTCGGGGAGAACCGCTACTTCACCCGGCTGCGCCTGGGCCACTGGCGGGGCCACGCCGTCCTGGCCAGCAAGCGTCGGCCCCTCTGGTCGCCGGCGGCCGGCATGGAGTTCACGCCCGCCGACTGGCAGGAGGCCCTGGCCGACCCCGAGGCCCTGCTGACCGGCCCCGGCGGCGAGGTGGTCAAGGACTCGCCCAGTTCCCTGGTCGTCCGCCGTCGGCTGCGGGTGGGCGGCCAGGAGGTCGACGTGCACCTCAAACGTCACCGCCGCAAACGCCCCTGGAAGGCGCCGCTGGACCTGTTCCGCACGGGCCGGGCTATGCGGGCATTCCGCAACGGCCATGCCCTGATCACCCGCCGGGTGCCGACAGCCCTGCCACTGGCCGTGCTGGAGCAACGCACCGGGCCCTGGCTGCGCGACAGCGTGCTGATCGTCGAGACCGTGGAACCGGGCGAGCCGCTGCGGGGCTGGCTGAGCCGCCGGCTCGAGGGGGAGGGGCCGGGGGGGCGGCATCGGCTGGCCCATGCGCTGCTGGGCAAGCTGGGCGCCCTGCTCCGCCGGCTCCACGAGGCCGGCTATGCCCACCGCGACCTCAAGGGCTCCAACCTGCTCGTGCACGGCCGGCCGGGGGCGGCACCCGAGGTGGTGCTGATCGACCTGGACGGCATGAGCCGCCCGCGCCGCCTGAGCCGCCGACAGATCTTCCAGGGCCTGATGCGTCTGAACGTCTCGCTGCTGGAGTGCCCGGCCGTCACCCACGCCGGACGCCTGCGGATGCTGCTGGGCTACCTCCGCCGCCCCGGCAGCGGGCGAGTCGCCTACAAGCCCTACTGGCGCGAGCTGGAGGCGTGGTCCGCCCGCAAGCTCCGCCGCCAGATCGCGGGCCGACAGAAGAAGCAGCGCCGTCTCCGCCGGCCCAGAGCGTAGGCTGAGCCCTCAATGCTGGCGCGGCCTGTCAATCCGGGCTTTGGGACACCGTCTGGTCCAGGCCCGGCTGGGACGAGGGCGTCCACTGCACGCCGACTCGCCGCCACCCCAGCAGCGTATCCACCCGGAGCACCGCCCGCGGCGCATAGCCGAACCCCTCGTGCAGCCGTCGCGAACGGTCGTTGTCGACCCGCACGAAGGCCCACAGGCAATCCGCCCCGCGGGCGCGGGCGACCTGCTCGGCCAGGCCCTGCCCGCACCGCGCGATCCCCTGCCGCCGCCGGTCCGGACGCACCCAGATCCGCCGGATGCTCCAGGCCCCCTCGCAGGCCGGGCCCATCAGCCGCATCGTCGGATCGCTCTGCGAGACCCAGGCGGTGTAAACCACCTCGCCGGTCCGCCGGTCGCGGCCTATGAGGGTGTGCTCGTCGGGCCTGAGCTGCTCGGCCAGACGCGACCGCATCCGCCAACCGCGGTAACGCAGCTCCGCCGACAGGGCCGGCAGGTCTGAGCGGCAGGCCGGGGTGAACTGCACGTCGGGATGCTCCGACAGAGCCTGCTCGTCCAGGGCCTTGCCATAGGCCAGGTAGTCAGTCCGGTCCGCCAGCCACTGCCGCAGTCGCCGCAGCCGCCGACCGAGTTCCCGGGGCGCCAGCCGCCATCCAGACTTCCACTGATTGGCCGGTAGTGAGGCAATTGTCACATCAAGCTCCTCCATCGACTCGGGCATTCTAGCCGCCGTCAGGGCCGACAGACACGAGGAGCGATACTGAAGAAAGGGACAGCAAAACCCCGGGCGGTTCACACGACTCGCCCAGAGCACCCCTGACAACCGCTGAGCGTTCGGGCCCTGCATCTTGACGCGGGGGCGGCTTATGCGTACTGGTAGGGGCCAAGGAGGCCTCAACCATGCAGCGACCGAATATCCTGTTCTGCCTGGCCGATGACGCGGGGATGCACTTCGGCGCCTACGGGTGCCGCTGGGTCCGCACGCCGGGCTTCGACCGCGTGGCCCGCGAGGGCATCCTGATGCAGCGGGCCTACACGCCCAACAGCAAGTGCGCCCCCAGCCGGGCCTGCATCCTGACGGGGCGAAACAGCTGGCAGCTCGAGCAGGCCGCCAACCACAGCGCCTACTTCCCCGCCAAATTCAAGGGCGTCTGGGAGGCCCTGGGCGACGCGGGCTACTTCGTCGGCCACACGCGCAAGGGCTGGGCGCCCGGCGACCCGGGCACCGTCAACGGCAAACCCCGCCAGCTCACCGGACCGGCCTGGAACGCCCGCACGCTCGAACCGCCGGCCAGCGGCATCTGCAACAACGACTACGCGGGCAACTTCGAGGCTTTCCTGGACGATCGGCCTGGCGATCAGCCTTTCGCCTTCTGGTATGGCTGCGTCGAGCCGCACCGCGGCTACGAGTATGGCTCGGGCGTCGCCAAGGGCGGGCGCAGCCTCGACGAGATCGACCGCGTGCCGGGCATCTGGCCCGACAGCGAAATCGTCCGCAACGACCTGCTCGACTACGGCTACGAGGTCGAGCACTTCGACCGCCACCTCCAGCGGATGCTGGAAACCCTCGAGCAGCGCGGCCTGCTGGCCAACACGCTCGTCGTCGTCACCAGCGACAACGGCATGCCCTTCCCCCGCGCCAAAGGCCAGGAGTACGAGTACAGCAACCACCTGCCCATGGCCGTCATGTGGCCGGCGGGCCTGCAGGCCCCGGGGCGGCGGGTGGAAGACTACGTCAGCTTCATCGACCTGGCGCCGACGTTCCTGGAAGTCGCCGGCGTCAGCCAGGCCGACAGCGGCATGCAGCCCATCACGGGGCGCAGCCTTATGGACATTCTGCAGGCCCAGCGAGCCGGGCAGGTCAGCCCCGAACGCGACCACGTGCTGATCGGCAAGGAGCGCCACGACGTGGGCCGACCCCACGACTGGGGCTACCCGATCCGCGGCATCTTCCGCGACGGCTGGCTCTACCTGCGCAACTTCGAGACCGACCGCTGGCCCGCCGGCAACCCCGAGACGGGCTACCTCAACTGCGACGGCAGCCCGACCAAGACCGAGATCCTCAAGGCCCGCCTCGACCCCGAGCGGCGCCACCTCTGGGAGCTCGCCTTCGGCAAAAGGCCGGCCGAGGAACTCTACCACGTCGACGACGACCCCGACTGCCTGACCAACCTCGCCGACGCCCCCGAGCACGCCGCCCGCAAGCAGCAGATGGCCGACCAGATGGTCCAGGAGCTCACGGCCCAGGGCGACCCCCGCATGGCCGGCCAGGGCCACGTCTTCGACGAGTACCCGCCCGCCACCGACCAGCACGACTTCTACGAACGCTACAAGGCCGGCGAGAAGCTCCGCGCCGGCTGGGTCAACGACACCGACTTCGAGACCATTGACCCGTAGGGCGGGCAATGCCCGCCCTACATCACCGCAGGAGAGACCATGACCGCGACGCAGACATCGGCCCGGCAGATTCGGATCACCTACATCGGCGGCGGCAGCCGCTACTGGGCGCCGCAGCTGATGGGCGACCTGGCCCGCACAGCCCAGCTGGGGGGCGAGTTGGTGCTGTACGACATCAATCACGCCGCGGCCAAGGCCAACGTCGAAGTCGCCAACGCCATCTTCAGCCACCCCCAGGCGACCACGAGTTTCAAGACCACCGCCGTGAGTGATCTCGACAAGGCCCTTAGGGGCGCCGACTTCGTGGTCATGTCGATCGAGCCGGGGCCCATCACCGCCCGCTACGCCGACCTGGAGATCCCCCGCAAGGCCGGCATCCTCCAGCCCGTGGGCGACACGACGGGGCCCGGCGGCATCCTCCGCGCCCTGCGGGCCGTGCCGATTTACGCCGACTACGCCCACCGCATCATGGCCCAGTGCCCCAAGGCGTGGGTCATCAACTACACCAACCCGATGACGCTCTGCACCGCCGCCCTGTACGCGGCCGAGCCGGACATCCAGGCCTTCGGCTGCTGCCACGAGGTCTTCGGCACGCAGAACCGCATCGCCAAACTGGTGGCCGAGTGGTTCAAGGTCGACGTGCCGCCGCGGCAGGCCATTCGCACCGACGTGTCGGGCGTGAACCACTTCACCTGGGTCACGCATGCCCGCTGGCAGGGCGAGGACCTGATGGGCCGCCTGCGTGAGATGGTGTCCGACGACCGCTTCTTCCGCAGCCGCACCCGGGCGGCCGAGCAGCGCAAGGCCAAGGGCCAGTTCTTCGGCTCCGACGGCATGATCGCCTTCGATTTGCTCCGCCGCTTCGGCGCGCTGGGGGCGGCCGGCGACCGCCACCTGGCCGAGTTCGTCCCGTGGTACCTCCGCAGCGAGGCCGACCTGCACCGCTGGGGCGTCGTGCTGACGCCGTACTCGTGGCGTGTGAAGAACGCCCGGCAGAAGGATAAGAGTTACAAGGCTCCCTCCCCTGACAGCGCCCTGCCCTACTCGGGCGAGGAGGGCGTACTGCAGATGCTGGCCCTGCTGGGCCTGGGCGACCTGGACACGAACGTCAACCTGCCCAACCGCGGCCAGGCGCCCGACCTGCCGCTCGGCGCCGTCGTCGAGACCAACGCCCAGTTCCGCCGCAACAGCGTCACGCCAGTGACGGCCTCGGCCCTGCCCGAGCAGGCCGCCGAGTGCGTCAGCCGCGTCATCGCCGTCCAGGAGACGACCCTGCAGGCCGCCCTCGACCGCGACGTTGACCTGGCCTTCCAGGCCCTGCTCAACGACCCGCTGGTGACCATCGCCACCGACCAGGCCCACAAGATGTTCACCGCCATGCTCCGGCACGTCAAAGACCTGCTGCCGGGCTGGAAGATCTGACGCAGCGCGTTGGCCGGGCGCAGTCCGGCTGGGGAAAGAGGTCCCATGTAGCGCCTTGTCCCAGCCGGACTGCGTCCGGCCTACGAGACTCGGACGTGCGTGTGGGTTGTGCCGCCGAAGGGTCGGCCCGCCCCGATGCCCACGGATTGCCATCCGTGGGCTTGGGTAAAACGGCACCGTCAGTCCGTATGCGCAATCGGGGGGACGGTCCTGTTTTGCCGGGCGTTCAACTCGTTGCGCGAGCAACGCAGTGGCTCGCCCTGCAATGATCCCCTCTGTGTCTTACCTCTGTGCTCTCTGTACCACTAACCTGCAGAATCACGATCTTCTGTAACGATTTCCCCTGCACCGCCGGCAGAGAAACAGCCCCGGGCTCTATACCGAGCCTACTGCAGGCGGCGGTAGTGGGCCTGGACGACCTCGTAGGCCAGCTTGGGCCGGCGGTACTCGTCGAGGACGCCCTTGTTGTTGAATGCCCTCGGCCGGCCCATGGCGACGCGATCGGCAGTGCGGATGTCGCAGAACTGCCAGATGCTCAGGCCGCAGATGCGGGTCGTGCCCTCGAAGAGGTGGCGGATCGTCGTGTCCAGGTGCTTGGCCTGGTACTGCTCGGACCAGTAGGTTTCGTTCTGGTCGCGCCAGCCGTAGACGGCGCCGGCCCCGATCTCGGAGATGATCATGGGCTTGCCGCCCTGGCCGGCAGGGCCATCGATCTGGGCGATGATCTTGTCGATCCATCCCGCGATGGTGTCGATCCCCCCGCCGTACCAGCCCGGGTAGCAGTTGATGCTGATCACGTCGGCCAGGTCGAAGCAGGTGTCGTCGAAGGGGTGGTTGGACGCGTACGTGACCGGCCGGGTCGCGTCGAGTTCGCGGATGCGGGCAATCAGCCTCGCCACGCCGGGGCGAACCTCGGGCACGTGGAAGTCGGCCTCGTTGAGCAGGCCCCACAGGATGACGCAGGCGTGGTTGCGGCTCATCGCGACCATCTCTTCGGTCTGCGTCAGCTGGGCGGCGAGGTAGTGCTCGTCGGTGAGCTGCTCGGCCCGCTGCTGCCAGCCGATCGACTCGTTCCAGACGAGGATGCCCGCCTCGTCGCACAGGTCCAGGAACCGCAGGTCCTGGGGGTAATGGCTGCCGCGGACGAAGTTGCAGCCCATGTCGCGCAGGCGCTGCACGTCGGCGATCTGGACCATGTCCGGCACGGTGTGGCCGAACTGCGGGTGGGCCTCGTGGCGGCAGAAGCCCAGCAGGCGCACCGGCTGATCGTTGATGTGGATCTGTCGGCCCCGCACGGCCACCTGTCGGATGCCGATCCGCTCGGCGCGGTCATCCTCGCCCAGCGTCACGCCGACGAGGTGCAGGCTGGGCTGCTCGGGCGACCAGAGGGCGGCGCCCTCCAGCGTCAGCGTCCGCTCGATCGTGCCGCCGGCGGCGTCGAGGGTGACCGCCTCGCGCAGGACCTCGCGCCCGTCGCAGCGGATGGCCAGCTCGGCCTGGCCGGCCCGGTCGGCGCCGTAGTCCACCTGCACCCGCACCTGCCGGGCGCGGTAGTCGGTCGTGTCGATGCGGACGGCGTCGATCCATGCCTGGCCGAGGCGGTGCAGCTCGACGCCCCGGCTGATGCCGCCGAAGTGGTACCAGTCGAAGTAGTCCAGGTGCAGCGGGCAACGCTCGTAGTCGAAGCGGTTGTCGGCCAGGATGACCAGCTCGGCCTCGCCGGGGGCGGGGTTCTCGATGTCGAAGCTGAACCGCGTGAAGCCGCCCACGTGCTCGCCGAGGCGCTGGCCGTTGAGGAAGGCCCGCCCCCAGTGGTGCAGCCCGTCGATGACCAGCCGATGGCGCGTCGCGTCGGTGAAGAGCACGCGCGTGCGGTAGGCGGCCAGGCCGCGCCGGGCCGCGTAGGCCGGCGTGGCGTCGAAGCAGCCCGGGACGGCCATGCGGTCGTCAAAGGCGATGGCCCCGACGTCCACGCTGTCGGCGTCGACGTCCCCCAGGAACGAAAAATCCCACACGCCGCTCAGGTCGTCCACGCGGCGGATCTCATGTTGACGGAATCGGCGATGCATTTCTTGGAGCCTCCCTTGGCTGGTTCGGCGGTTGCGAGCCCCCTTTCTTACATCCCCGCGCCCAGGATGCAAGGGGACGTCTTGAGGACCAGGCGGAAGTAGGGCACGTGGGTTCTCGCCGAAGCGTAGCGCCGGCGAGGCCCCGCGTGCCGCCGGTGGCGTGAAAGGGTGCGGGTGCCGTGGCTGGGCCGTCTGCAGCCACGTCTATCGGGCATCGAGCCAAAGCGGCGTCCAGGCCGCCGCACTCCATACACCCCAGGCAGGCTTGGCCTCCCGAGGCGGTACGCAGAACCGCTCGCTGCGCTCGCGAACCTACGTACCCTACAGCGCGGCGCGGACGGCCTGCATGAGGGGGGCGATGGTGTTCTCGCTGAAGTCAAAGCGCAGGCCGGCGGTGGCGAACAGCTCGGGCAACGGGCGCGAGCCGCCCAGCGTCAGGGCCTTGCGGTAGTCGGCCAGGGCGTCGGCCGGGTCCCGCTGCGCCCGCACCCACAGCTGCAAGGCGCCCAGTTGGGCGATGCCGTACTCGATGTAGTAGAACGGGTACTGGAAGATGTGCAGCTGGCGGTGCCAGGCGTAGGCCCGCTCGGTCTCCAGACCGGTCCAGTCGACCACGCCGCCGCTGAAGCGGGCGAAGGTCTCCAGCCAGGCGTCGCGCCGCTGGTCGGGCGAGTGGCCCGGGTGGGTGTAGAGCCAGTGCTGGAAGGCGTCGATGGTGGCCACCCACGGCAGGATGTACAGCACGCCCTCGAGGTGCTCGCGCCGGCTGCGTTGCTCGTCGTCGGGCCCGTAGTAGACGCCCAGCTGCCCGTCGGCCAGTAGCTCCATACCCATCGAGGCGACCTCGGCGAACTCGATCGGCGCGTGGCGGTAGGCGACGATGGGCTGCTCGGCGGCGGCCAGGCTGTGGAAGGCGTGGCCCGCCTCGTGCAGCAACGTCCGCACGTCGCGGTCCAGGCCGACGGCATTCATGAAGATGAAGGGCTTGCGGGCCTCGCTGAGCGTGGACTGGTAGCCGCCGGGCGCCTTGCCCTTTCGGCTGGCCAGGTCGAGCAAGCCCAGCTCGTCGAGTGAGGCGAACTGCCGGCCCAGCTCGCCGTCGAGCCGGTCGAAGGCCGTGCGCGTGCTGGCCACCAGCTCGCCGGCCTGGTCGAAGGGCTTGAGCGGGTCGCGCCCCTGCGGATCGACGGCGGTGTCCCAGGGGCGCAGCGTGTCCAGCCCCATCTGCCGCCGGCGGTCGAGCAGGATGTCGCGCCACAGCGGCACGACGACCTTCTCGACGGCGGCGTGGAACTGGTAGGCGTCCTCCCGCGTGTAGTCGAAGCGGTGGAACCGCCGCCACTGGTAGTCCACGAAGTCCTGGCAGCCCGCGTTGGCGGCCATCTGGTGGCGCAGCTTGAGCATCTGGTCGAACAGGTCCTCGATCTTCTCGCGGTCAGCCAGGCGGCGCTGGGCGGTGGCCCGCCAGGCCCGCTCGCGGAGATCGCGGTCGGTCTCGAGCAGGAACTTGGCCATCTGGGGCAGCGTGCGCTCCTGGCCGTCGAACTCGACGGTCATCGCTCCGGTGATCGTCTGGTACTGCTGGCTCAGCAGGGCCACCTGCGTGCCCAGCGGGACGTTCTCGGGGCGGAACAGCTCGACGTCGGCCCGGGTGTCGCGGTCGTAGACCTCGTAGTGGCCGGGCCCGAGGCGGTCGCGGGCGGCGAGGTACTTGCGGTCGAGCTGGTCGGCCAGCGGCTCGATGGCGGGCTGAACGTGCTCGACGAAGGCCTTGTACCGCTCGGCCCGCTCGGGGTCGTCGGTCTGGCAGGTCATGCGGATGTAGAGCACCGAGTGGGCCTGGCCGATGGCCGCCTCCAACTCCGAGCGGTCGGCCAGCCACTGCTCGAGGTCCTCGGCCGACGCGATGGGCCGATCCAACAGCCGCTGGTACAGGCTCACGGCGGTGTCGGTGTCGGTCAGGTCGGCGTCGGTCGGCACGAACTGCCGCGGGGCGTACGGAGGCAGTTGGCGGATGTCCAGCTCGTTGGGTGTCGCGTCGGTCATCGGGTGAGTCCCCTTTCGTGTCGTTCGTCGGTCGTCGTCAGTTGCGCTACCGTCGGCGGATCCAGGCCGGGTCGCCATGGCGGGCGCGGTGGTGGGCGAGTTGCTCGGCGTCCACCTGTGTCGTCCCGGCCGGCGTCAGTTCCACGCCGGCCCGCTCGACGGCGTCGACCAGGGCGTCGGCCATCTGCTGGAAGTCTATCGGTTGACCGGCCAGCTCGGCCACCCCCACCGCCGGCTGGGCCGGATGCGTGGCCCGCAGCACGACGCTGCCGTGCTGGAGCAGCCCCCGCCGCGAGCGCCGCTGGGCGCTGCCGGCCAGCTTGGCGCCGCCGGCCACCAGGTCGAACCGCGCGTGGCAGGCGAAGCACATGAACGGCCCGCCCCGCGCCGAGCAGCCCCCCTCGCCCACCGGCCCGACCGTCGCCCCCAGGGCCGCCGCCGCCTCGGCGATGCGGGCGTGGGCCCAGGTGTAGAGCTCCTCGGGCCGCTGGCCGGCCAGGGGGTGCTCCAGCGGCATCGCCAGGCTATAGGTCAGCTCGTCTGCGTGCAGGATGGCCCCCCCGCCGGTCTCCCGCCGCACGATCGGCAGCCCGGCCAGGTCCGGGTGCTCGGCCGAGGCCTGCGCGTACGCCTGAAAGTACCCCAGGCTCAGCGTCGGCTCGGCCCAGCGATACAGCCGAAGCGCCGCCGGCCCGCCACCCTCGACCGCCTCCAGCAGACACGCGTCCAGGGCCATGTTCGTCACTCCGTCCAACGGCGGGTCGCGGTAGAGGAGGAGGGGATGATTGGTCAATTGGTTGATCGGTTAACTCGTTAACTGAGGGCGTTAATGCGTCAATGCGTCAATGCGTCAATGCGTCAATGCGTCGGGCATTATAGCGCTGCACACGTGGCGGGGCCTTCCTCCAAGCCCACGGATGCAATCCGTGGGGGTCTCGGGAGGAGCGCCCGTCGGATTCCCAGGCTCCAGACGGCACCAACGCTTGTCCTGGGTCCAAATTCCTAACGCCTACTGTCCCCGGTAGGTGCACCAGGCGCCTTCGCTCTCGTGGACGACGATGGCCGAGAGCATGGGCAGGCGGGGCTTGATCCGCTGCCAGAGCCAGCCGGCGATGAACTCGCTGGTGCAGGCCTCAAGGCCCTCGACGTCGTTGAGGTTGCGGTGGTCCAGCTCCTCGATGATGGGCTGGACGACGCGCTTGATGTCGCCGAAGTCCATCACCCAGCCGTGGCGGGGGTCCACGTCGCCGAAGACGTGCACCTCGATGCGGTAGCTGTGCCCGTGCAGGTTGGCGCACTTGTGCCCCTCGGGGGCGTTGGGCAGGCGGTGGGCGGCGTCGAAACGGAATGTCTTGACCAACTCGGCCTTCATGAAACACCTCCCGGGCCCGCGCTACACGCCGCGCGAGGCCCCGGGCCAGAGGATTTTGTGTAGCTGCACCTGCAGGCGGAGGTCCAGCCGCTCCTGCAGGATCCAGCCCGCCAGCGTCGCCGGCTCCAGCGAGCCGGCCACCGCGCCCATCAGCACCGCACAGCGGGCGCTCAGGTCGTAGCGGGCGATGACCATGCGGGCGAAGTCGAAGTCGGCCCGGTCGGCCAGGACGAACTTCACCTCGTCGGCGGGCCGAAGCTGCTCGAGGTTCCGCCAGACCATCCGCTCGGTCATGCCGCTGGAGGGGCACTTGACGTCGACGATGCGGACCACCCGCCCGTCGAGTCCCTCGATGGGCTGCGAGCCGGAGGTCTCCAGCAGCACCTCGTAGCCGACGTCGCACAGGGCCCTCAGCAGCGCCGGGGCCGCCGGCTGAAGCAACGGCTCGCCGCCGGTCAGCTCGACGAGCCGGCAGCCCAGCCCGGCCACGCGCGCGAGGATGGCCGACAGCGTCATCGGCTCGCCCTCGTCGTAGGCGTAGGCCGAGTCGCACCAGCGGCAGCGCAGGTCGCAGCCGGTCAGCCGAACCAGCGTGCAGGGCCGACCCGCACGGGTGCCCTCGCCCTGCAGGCTCAGGAAGATCTCGTTGACGACCAGCGTTGCGTCGGTTGCCTCGGCCATGGATGACCCATTCTACCGGGGATGGCCGTCAGATGCAGCCCCACGGCCGGACGGGCGGCTGGCCATTGCACCCGCGCGGGCGGCCATCTACTATGGAGGGCCTATGCACCGCGTGGCCCTGTGGACCATCCTGTCGATCGCGACACTGCTGCGGCTGGGCCTGCTGGCGGCGGGCCTCGCCAATCAGGGCGCGCTGCTGACGCCAGACTCGGACGACTACGTCGCCAACGCTTCCACGCTGGCCTGGCAGGGGCGGTTCGCGCGCGGGGCTGACGCACCGCCAGATCTGGAGCGCACCCCCGGCTACCCCCTGCTGCTGGCCGGTGCGGTCCGGCTGGCCGGCTCGCCGACCGCCCCGCCCGAGGCCCTCTCCCCCGCCGCCCTGCGCCTCGTGCTGCTGGGGCAGGTGCTGCTGGACGTGGGGCTGGTCTACCTGACCTACCGCCTGGGCCGACATCTGGCGGGCGCCCCGGCGGGCCTGGTGGCGGCGGCGTTCCAGGCCAGCTCGGCCGTCGTCATCGCGGCCAGCACGAGGGTGCTCAGCGACTCGATGTTCGCCTTCATGCTGACCGGAACCCTGCTGGTGGCGCTGGCGGCGATGCGCCGGCGGTCGTGGGCCCTGGCGGCGCTGGCGGGCGGGCTGCTGGCGGCGGCAACGTACGTTCGCCCCATCGGCCTGCTGGTGCCGGCGCCGATCCTGATGGTATGGCTGATCCAACGCCACTGGCGGCTCGCGGTGGCGATGGCCGGGGCGTTCGTGCTGGCGGTGGTCCCGTGGATCGTCCGCAATGCCGTCGTGGCCGAGTACCCCCACTTCTCGGCCATGCCGGCCGTCAACCTGTGGCAGTACGAGGCCCTGGCCGTGCGGGCCCACCTGAGCTCGACCAGCGAGGCCGAGCTGCGCCAGAGCACCCGCGCGCAGCTCGATGAGCGGTTCGGCCCGACCCCCTCGGCCGAGAGCTACCACTGGCAGGCGCAGCAGGGCCGGCGGGTCCTCCTGGACCACCCCGCCCTGGCCATGGGGCTGCATCTGCGGGCGAGCCTGACCAGTCTGCTGCCGGGCGTGACCGACGCGCTGGAGGTGGCCGGCCTGACGAGCGGACAGCGCGGCACGCTGGCCGTCCTGCGCCAGCGGGGGCTGGGGGCCGCCATCGACCACTACTTCGGCGGGCGCCGCTGGCTGCTGTGGCTGGTCGTGCCGGCGGGGCTGCTGCTGGCGGGCCTGTACGCCGGGGCGCTGCTGGCCCCTCGGCGGGCGCACGACTGGCGGATCCCGGCCCCAGTCTGGGTGCTGATCCTGGTTGGCCTGTACCTGCTGCTGGCCCCCGGGCCGGCCGCCCACCCCCGCTTCCGCGTGCCCATGATGCCCCTGCTCAGCGTCGCCGCCGGCGCCGGCTGGTCCACGCTGCGCCGACCCCGGTAGGGCGGGCCCTGGCCCGCCGCGGTGGCGCCCGGCGCCCTGGACGCTTGGGAGCGCGAAAGACCCCGGGCATGCCCGGGGCTATATGTATCTAAGACTTAACGGAACCTCTGTGCTTCTTTCTCTGAGTGCTCTGTGTCCTCTGTGGCCCATTTTCCTCGCCGTCCTACAACCCGCGCAGGTTCTCCACGAACCGCTGGATGATGCCCTTGGGCGTGGAGGCGCCGGCCGTCACGCCGGCGACGGCCTTGCCGGTGACCATGGCCGGGGCGAAGTCGTCCCAGCTCTCGAGGTGGTGGGTCGGCACGCCGACCTGGCGGCACAGCTCGGCGAGCTTGCGGGTGTTGGCCGACTGCTTGCCGCCCAGGACGAACATCACGTCGACCTGCTCGGCCAACTCGACGGCTGCCTCCTGGCGACGCCGGGTCTCGGGACAGATCGTGTTGACCACCTTGAGCTCGCGGTAGCCCATCGCGGCGATCCGCCCGACCATCTCGCCGAACCGCTCGGGCGACTGGGTCGTCTGCGAGATGATGCCCAGCCGGCCCCAGGCGGGCAGCCGATCCAGCTCATCGGCTGTGCCCACGCAGATCACGTCGGGCGCGTAGCCCACGATGCCGCGGACCTCGGGGTGGTTCTCGTCGCCGATGATGACCACGCGGTAGCCCTCCGCCGCCAGTTGGGCGACGATGGTCTGCGCCTTGGTCACCAGCACGCAGGTGGCGTCGACGATGGTCGCCCCGCGGGCCTCGAGCGTGGCGATGACCTCGGGCGGCACGCCGTGGCTGCGGATGAGCACCACGTCGCCCGCCTGGGCCTCGGCTGGGTCCTCCAGCACCCGCAGGCCGCGGGCGGACAGGTCGTCGACCACCTGGCGGTTGTGGATCACCTCGCCGAGGCTGTAGACGTTGCCCTCGGCCCCGCGGCTGACAATCTGCTCGGCCCGCTCGATGGCGCTCTCCACGCCGGGGCAGAACCCGTGTTTCTCGGCCAGTCGTACGATCATGGGTGGTGGGAACTACTGGTTAGCTGGTTGATTGGTTAACTGGTTAATTGGGAACAGGTCACTGCGTCACTGCGTCGGACATTGTATCACTTCTGGGACCGGAGGGCCCCAGGGCCCCTGCGGGTGCCTTTGCGCCCTCTTTCCACGCCCACGCAATGCTTTGCGTGGGCTTCTCGGACGGGGCGCCAGATGGGGCTCGACGCTCCATGGGCTCACCGGCGTTGGATGGCGCCCCCCGTCTTCGGCGCCCTCAAGACGTGGCTGCAGACACCACAGCCACGGCACCCGGACGCTTCTTCCTTCCTCAAAACCTTTTACTGAGCAGTGCAAAAAGAAGTTAACTTTTTCAGAGGCTAAGTCCTGCCGCCTCGAAGAAGCCCGGCATGAGGCGGGGCTTCTGTCGGACGCGGCCCAGGGCCAGGTGCAGTTCCATATGCAGCTCCTCCAGACCCATGCAGGCCACTTTGCGCAGCTCCACGTGCTTGACGTGCTGCCACAGGTACTCCACCGGATTCAGCTCCGGGGCGTACGGCGGCAGCCACGCCATCCGGACCTGCCGGGCAACCGGCTCGGCCAGGAACTCGCCCACCTCCGCCCGCCGATGGATCGGCGAGTGGTCCCACACGATCCACAGCCGCGGCCCGGCCAGCCGTAGCAGGTGCAGCAGGAACTCGATCGTCTCCAGCCCCGTCAGCGACGTCTGGCGCACCAGCGACCAGACCCGGCCCTCCGTCGACAGCGCGCCCATCACCGAGAGGTGGTCCCGCGTCTGCCACTCGTGCAGGATGGGCGCGTGGGCCCGCGGGGCGTAGGTCTTCACCACGCCCGGCAGCAGGTACAGGCCGACTTCGTCAATGAACACAAGGGTTCTGCGCTCCTTATGAGCCTGCTGGCGCAACTGGGGCCACACGTCCCGGCGCCACCGCTCGATCTCAGCCTCATCCCGCTGGATCGCCCGCGTGATCGGCACCTGCGGCGTCCAGCCGATCCGCTGGAGCAATCGCGAGACCTCGCTGCGGCTGTAGCGGACGCCGAACTCCTGGTAGATCACCGCCGCCACGCGGGGGCAGGTCCACACGTCCCCGCGGAAGCTGTAGGCCTCGGCCCCGTGCCAGAGGCGGTCGGGGATCAGGTGCATCTGCTCGGGCGAAAGCTTCGGCGGACGGCCCGGGCTCGGGTGGTGGCGCAGGGCTTCGGGGCCACCCTCTCGGGCCTCGGCCAGCCACTGGCTCACGGCCGAGCGGGAGACGCCCAAGGCCTCAGCGATCTGGCCGTCATGCCAGCCTTGCTGGTGAAGCTCCAGCGCCCGCATCCGTCGCCACTCTCGCCAATCGGTAAACTCCGGGCTCCCCATGCACAATTGTACGGGAGCGAAAAGTTAAGCTATTTATGCACTGCTCAGTAATCTCTCTGCGTGCCTTCTCTCTGTGTCCTCTGCGTCTCTGTGGCCGGTCTTAGTCCTCGTAGTTGAGCGGCTCCCGCCCGGTGCGGCGGCGGAGGTCGTGCTGGATGGCGATCATCTGCTCGCGGACGCGATCGACGAGGGTCTGGGCGTCGAGGGCCCGGACGGCGTCGGGGGCCATCGGCTGGCCGAACTCCACGCTCACCAGCCCCGGCGAGGGCAGCGGCTGGGTGCGGGGCCAGGCCTCGTAGGCGCCGTCGATGACCACCGGCACGACCGTCGCCCGCGACCGCTGGGCCAGGAACGCCACGCCCGGCAGCAGCGGCGCGATCCGCCCGTCGCGGGTGCGGGTCCCCTCGGCGAAAATCAGCAGCTGATGGCCCGCCTTGAGCCGGCGCAGGCCCTCCTTCATCGCACCGGTGTCGGCGGCGCCTCGGCGGACGGGGAAGGCGTTGACCGACGCGATGAGCTGCTTGAAGCCCGGCGCGCGGAACAGCGTGTCGCGGGCCATGTAGTGCAGGGGCCTCTGCAGCCCGAAGCCGACCAGCATCGGGTCCAGAAAGCTCTGATGGTTGCTGATGTAGACCACCGGCCCATCCGCCGGTTCGTGGTGGCGACCAAAGACCCGCGTCCGAAAGAACCCAGGCAACAGGCCGCGGCACCCGCCACGGCAGAAGCGGTACCAGAGCGTCGGCTCGGGGGCGCCGGCGAAGTGCCAGCCCTCCAGGGCGGGGTTGGGATGGCTGCGGGTCGCTGTCATCGTCGACCCTCCACAGAGGCCTGCAGCGTGTCGAGCACCTGCTCGATGGTCATGTCGCTGGTGTCGATCTCGACGGCGTCGGCGGGCTTCACCAGCGGCCCGACGTCGCGCGACTCGTCGCGGCGGTCGCGTTGCTCGATGGCGTCGCGGATGGCGTCGAGGTCGGCCGGCTCGCCCTGGCCGCGGAGCTGCTCGTAGCGCCGCCGGGCTCGCTCGGCGACGCTGGCGGTGAGGTAGAACTTCGCCTCGGCGTCGGGAAAGACCACGCTGCCCTGGTCGCGCCCCTCGGTGACGACGTCGCCGAGCTGGGCGGCGATCTGCCGCTGCTTGTCCACCAGCACGCCCCGCACGCCGCCGGCCGAGGCGATGTGATGGCTGGCGGCGGAGACGGCCTCGGCGCGAATGGCCTCGCTGACGTCCTGGCCGTCGAGCTCGACCCGCAGAGCCCCGTCGGCCTGGTGCAGGCGCAGCAGCGCCTCGCGGGCGACCCGCTCCAGGGCCCGCTCGTCGCGCAGGTCCACGCCCAGCCGAAGGGCGCGCAGCGTGATCGCGCGGTACATCGCCCCGGTGTCCAGGAACGCGATGCCCAGCCGCTGCGCCAACAGCCGGGCGGCCGTGCTCTTGCCGCCGCCGGCCGGTCCGTCGATGGTGATGATCATGGGTTCTCCAGTGCAGCCGTTGCCCAGCCGGCCATTATAGCGAATGCAGGCCCGGCTGCACGGGGGCAGTCGTGTAGGGTGTGCAGGTTCTCGCCGCATCGCCAACGGAGGCGAGGTTCTGCACACCGGGCGATGTGCCGTTTGCGCATCGGACGTGAGGGTGCGCGGTGCCATGCTGGGAACCGCCTGGCCGAGATGCCCACGGAAGGCATTCCGTGGGCTTGGTCCGAGCCCAGCGTGCGGACCCGCAGGCGCAACCGGCAGACGGTGTAGCCTTCACTGCCGGGCCTCGCTGCGCTCGACCCGGCCTACGGGCACGGCCCGTGGGCGCAGCGAAGCGGCCCGCCCCGGGGGAGGGGCGGGCCGCTTCGGTTGATCACGTAGCGACCGGGGCCGGCGTTACTCGGCGGACTGGGGGGCCGGCTCGGTCTTGGGCCCGTACTGCATCTGGGCCATCTGCTGGTAGAGGTGCCACCGGTCGGTGGTGTCGCTCTGGGCCAGCTCGATCAGGGCGGCGGCGGCATCGGGCTTGCTCTTGGTGAGCATCTGGTACCGCGTCTGCTGGTAGGCGTAGTCCTTGAAGCTCATGGTGGGCTCCTTGGAGTCCAGCTGCAGCGGGTTCTTGCCCTGGGCGGCCAGGGCCGGGTTGTACCGCATCAGCGGCCAGTGCCCGCAG
>JAWLCG010000028.1:0-3414 GCA_041687295.1 Phycisphaerae bacterium
CGCGCCCCCGAGTGCGTCGGCCGGGGCGCGCGAAGCGAGGCCCGGCAACGCAGACGGCTGTCCCCCGTAGGGCACGCAGGTTCGCGCAGCGGTTCTGCGTGCCCTACAGCTTGCGGGTCATGAAGCGGACGCTGTCGTTGAGCTCCCAGCCCAGGCGGGCCCAGAAGTCCCTGGCTGCCTGGTTGTCGTCGTAGATCAGCAGGTTGCAGCGGTCGATGCCCTCGTGGCGGAGGGCCTCGAGGCACAGCTGGACCATCTGCCGGCCCAGGCCGCGGCGGCGGTGGTCCGGGGCGACGGCCATGCGGGCGAG
Organism: Phycisphaerae bacterium; assembly: GCA_041687295.1. Classification (GTDB taxonomy): domain Bacteria; phylum Planctomycetota; class Phycisphaerae; order SM23-33; family FEN-1343; genus JAWLCG01. Next base: position 311 of record JAWLCG010000028.1, read on the forward strand.
GTAGGCCCGTCGGCCGTCATGGCCGCACAGGACGGCCCCGACGACCTCGCCGCCGTGGCGCGCCACCGCGCTGAGGCCCGGGTTGCGCCGCAGGAACCGCTCCAGGGCCCCGACGCCCTCGGACGCATCGTGCGAAATGCCCTCGGTCCGCTCCCACAGCTGCAGGACGCCGGGCAGGTCGCGGCTCTCCATGGGCCGAACGACAAGCTCGTCGTGCGGTTCGGCGTTGTCAGACATGCGTCGCCCCTCCTCCATCGCTCAGCCATGAATTTTGGATGCCCAGTCCCCCAAGCACGCGGCCACGGTCCGCGCTACGGCGAATGGCCCCACCGGCCGGCCTCCTACTGGGCGATCTCCTCCGTTCATCACCGTTCGATCGGGATGAACTCCAGCGTGTCGGTGTCCGTGTCCAGCAGGGCCACCGTGTAGTGCTCGCCGCCGCGGGGCTGGTGCAGACAGCCGGGGTTGATCACCCGCACCGGCCCGACCCGCTCGTCCCGCCGGCGGTGCGTATGGCCATGGCAGAGGTACGGGAACTGGTGCACCAGGGCCAGCTCGTGCAGGAGCTCCTCGTCGTTGCCGTGGGTGGCCACCAGGTAGCGGTCGTCGCCGAGGGGCACCTCAATGACCTCGGAGTGGAAGCTCACGCCCTCGCGCTCGGCCGCCATCTCCAGCCCGGCCACGTCGCGGTCGACGTTGCCGCTGACGGCATACGCGGGCCGACCCGCCCGGCCCAGCACGGCCAGCGCCGCCGGGCCGCCCAGGTCGCCGCAGTGGACCAGCGCATCGGCCCCCCGCTCGACCAGGGCCGCCGCCGCCCGTGCCAGCCGTTCGTCACGTCCGTGCGAATCGCTCATCACGCCGATCTTCATGCCGCCCGCTCCCTCGACCTGCCCGGCCCCTGCCAGGGGCTGTACGGTAAGAATACTCCCTCTGGGGCCAACTGACCAGTGTGAAACCCTGGTCCGACGCCGCCCTGCGCGGTAGGATGGAGCCGTGCAAGACTGGTCGGACAAGCCGCTGGACGATCGCGAGTTCCCCGACGACGAGGACCTCGAAGACGGCGACGAGGAGGAGCAGATCCTCGCCAGCCTCATGCCCTGCCCCAACTGCCGGCGCATGATCCACGAGGAGGCCCCCCAGTGCCCCCACTGCCGCGAGTGGATCCTCGGTGATACCCGCGACTGGCGCCAGTCGCCCAAGTGGTACATCCGCTGGGGGCTCTACCTGACGCAGGTGCTGCTGCTGAACTGGCTGTTCTGGCTGGCCATGGGGGCCGTGGGCGCCATCGTCTGGGTGGTCTCGACGGGGCGGTAAGACGGCCGGGGCGAGCGCGCCCCGTAGGCCGGGTCGAGCGCCAGCGAGGCCCGGCAGCGATGGCGGGCAGGTCGTCCCCGCAAGACCCCGGGCAAGCCCGAGGCCATATAGGGCGTGCCAGAAACGCCCGCCGCGACCGAAGGTCGCCCGAACCACAGGAGATGGAGTGACCATGCTGGGCGAGTTCCCTTCACGACGGATGCGACGGCTGCGGGGCCACCCGGCCCTGCGCGAGATGCTGGCCGAGGTGCATCTGCGGCGCGAGCAGCTGGTGGCCCCGCTGTTCGTGCGGTCGGGCACGGGCGTCGCCGAGCCGATCGAGGCCATGCCGGGCCAGTCGCGGCTGTCGCCGGACCTGGCCGAGGCGACCGTCCGCCGCTGGGCCGACCTGGGCCTGCGGGCGGTGCTGCTGTTCGGCATCCCCGACCGCAAGGACCCCTCGGGCACCAGTGCCTGGGACCCGGCCGGGCCGGTGTGCCAGGCCCTCGCCCGCCTCAAGCGCAGCGTGCCGGAGGTGCTCACCGTCACCGACGTGTGCCTGTGCGAGTACACTGACCATGGCCACTGCGGGCCCGTCGTCCAACGCCCGGGCCGCGGACCCAGCGTCGACAACGACGCCGCCCTGGAGCTGCTGGCCCGCACGGCCCTCGCCTACGCCCGGGCCGGCGCTGACGTGGTCGCCCCATCGGACATGATGGACGGGCGGGTCGGCGCCATCCGCCAGGCCCTCGACGGCGAGTACTTCGCCGAGGTGGCGATCCTCTCCTACGCCGTCAAGTTCGCCAGCAGCCTCTACGGCCCCTTCCGCGAGGCGGCCGGCAGCTGCCCCAGCTTCGGCGACCGCCGCAGCTACCAGATGGACGCCCGCGCCCCCCGCCAGGTCCGCCCCGAGGTCGCCCTGGACGCCGCCGAGGGGGCCGACATGGTCATGGTCAAGCCCGCCCTGGCGTACCTCGATGTGATCCAGACGGTTCGGCAGGCGACCGATCTGCCGGTTGCGGCCTACCATGTGAGCGGCGAATACAGTATGATCAAGGCCGCCGCCCAGCGCGGCTGGCTGGACGAGCGGCAGGCCGTGCTCGAAATCACCGGGGCGATCCGGCGGGCCGGCGCGGATGTGATCATCACGTACTACGCAGAGTCGTTGGCACACTGGTTGGACTAGATCGATGGGCGTTGCGTACAACAAGGCTGACCCGACCGCCGATGGGCCGCAGGACTGCGGTTCGTTCTTCCTCGATGCCATCGGGCCCTACCGGCGCGAGCAGATCGCCGTGGACTGGTCCGACGAGCCCCGCCCCCGGCAGGACGGCGTCGAGGCCCTGATCGAGTCGTGCTGGAACCGCCGGCTCACCGACGCCTCCGCCACCGGCGCCCGTCTCTACGACGCCCCGCTGTGCCGGCTGATCGCCTGCCGGCCCGGCGACGGGCAGCTCCACATGACCCTCGGGCCCACCTGCTACCGCGACTTCGTGGGCACCAACCTCCACAACGCCTACCTCCGCTACCTCCATGGCCCGGAGGTGCTGGCCAACCCGCTGGGCGTCTCGAGCCTGATCCTGGCCGAGGGACAGTATCTGCTGCTGGGCCGGCGGTCGCGGAGGGTCGCCTACCACCCCAACCGCATCCAGCCCGTCGGCGGCTGTGTCGAGCCCGACCGCCCCGGCCAGGCGCCCGACCCCTTCGCCAACCTGGTCCGCGAGATCCACGAGGAGTTGGGCCTGCGTGCCAACCAGCTCGGCGAGGTCCTCAGCCTGGGCCTGGTCCGCGACAAGCACATCGTCCAG
>JAWLCG010000028.1:3424-22930 GCA_041687295.1 Phycisphaerae bacterium
AATCCGCCCAGCACCGCGGCGAGCACAGCGAGCTGGTCGTCGTCCGCAACCACCCGGCCTGCATCGTGACTTTCATCGAGGCCCAGCTCAACGACCTCACGCCGGTCTGCCTGGCCTCGCTGCTGCTGCACGGCCTGCACACCTGGGGCAGCGGCTGGTTCGCCTCGACCCGCGGCTACCTGCGGAGCCTGATCTAGGGGAAGGCGTCAGGGCGTTAATGCGTTAATGCGTTAAAAGTTGTTGCGCGGCATGCAGCGGGCGGCGATGGCGCCGCCGCGGGACAGAGGGGACGAGTCTCCACACCCACGGATTGCGATCCGTGGGCTTCTGGTGCGGGGTGTCCTGTATTCATGCCCCCTTCGCCCGAAGGCCTTGGCCGAGTGTCCCTTGGCCCGGCGGCGGGGCCCCGGGCCTCGGGGCGTCGGCGGAGGGGCCGACAAGGGTTTTTCCCACGCGGAGTTGGGGCATTGTTGACAGGCCCGCGGGGGTGCTATAGAAATTACGCAGTGGCCCGCGGAGAATCCCCGGACTGGGGGGCTCTTCTGGCCGCACAGGGCATCGAACCCGGAAAGGCGCTATGAAAGTCTTCATGCTTGGTTGGGAGTTCCCGCCGTACATCAGCGGCGGGCTCGGCACCGCCTGCTACGGCCTGACCAAGGGCCTGGACGAGGTCGGCGTGGAGGTGACCTTCGTTCTGCCCACGGCCGTCCCGGTGGGGCCTTCGACCACGACGGCCCACGTCAGCGTCCGCTCGCCGGCGACGCAGGCGGGCAAGGCGCCGCCGGCGGTCCCCCCGCCGCCCTCGGGTTCGCTGGGGACGACCGAGATGGAGCACGTGCGCTTCCGCACCGTGCCGGCCGCCCTGCAGGCCTACGCCACGCCCGAGAGCTACCGGGTCGTTCGCGAGTCGCAGGTGATCAAGACCACCGGCGCCGTTCACCCCGGCTCGGGCCAGACGCCCGCCGCGCCGCCCGAGATCGCCGGCAGTTCCACCGCCGCACCGGCCCCGCCCCCCGCGCCGCCCGCCCCCGGCGCCGGCGGCCAGAGCTTCGTCAACATGGGCCCCGGCGCCGACTACGCCGGCGACCTCATGGAGCAGGTCCGCCGCTACGCCCGCCTGGCTACCGAGGTCAGCCTGGACGAGCCCTTCGACGTCGTCCACGCCCACGACTGGATGACCTACCCCGCCGGTCTGTCGGTGGCGGCCGTCACCAATCGGCCCCTGGTCATCCACGTCCACTCCACCGAGTTCGACCGCTCCGGCGAGCGGGTCAACCAGCAGGTGTACGACATCGAGCGGGCCGGCATGCACGGCGCCGACCGGGTGATCTGCGTCAGCCATTTCACCCGCAACATCGTGATCAACCGCTATGGCGTGGAGCCCGAGAAGGTCTCGGTCGTCTACAACGCCGTCGAGATCAACGATCGCGCCGCCGAGGCCGCCACCACCCCCATCCGCCGTGGCGAGCGGATCGTCCTGTTCCTGGGCCGAATCACCATGCAGAAGGGCCCCGAGTACTTCCTGGCCGCCGCCAAGAAGGTGCTCGAGAAGTACCCCAACGTCCGCTTCGTGATGGCCGGCAGCGGCGACATGATCCGCTCAACCATCGAGATGGCCGCCCAGATGGGCATCGGGCAGAAGGTGACCTTCACCGGCTTCCTCCGCGGCGCCGACGTCGACCGCATCTTCCAGATGGCCGACCTCTACGTCATGCCCAGCGTCTCGGAGCCCTTCGGCATCGCCCCGCTCGAGGCCATGAGCCACAACGTGCCCGTCCTCATCAGCAAGCAGTCCGGCGTCAGCGAGGTCATCCAGCACGCCCTGAAGGTCGACTTCTGGGACATTGACGAGATGGCCAACAAGATCCTCGCCGTCCTCCGCCACCCGCCGCTGCAGCGGACCCTCCGCGAGCACGGCTCCTTCGAGCTGCGCAAGCTCAGCTGGCGCGACTCGGCCGTCCGCTGCAAGGAGGTCTACGAGGCCGCCGTCGCCGGCTGACCGCCCCGCCGACGCGACCCCTCCAGAGAACGCGGGGTGCCATGGCGGCCAGCGATCATGGCTTGAGGGTCCTCGCTGCTTCGCCTTCGCTGCCGGGCCTCGCTGGCGCTCGACCCGGCCTACGGCTTCGGCCCGGCGCAACCGGTGGCGGGAAGAGCGCTTCGGCCGAGGTCGCGAAAAGCCTGAAATTCGCTGTACTTGCCGGCCGGCGCGGGCCGATAAGAGCGCCTATGGCATCCGTAGTCTTTTATTTCCAGGTCCACCAGCCCTTCCGGCTGCGTCGCTACTCGATCTTCGACAGCGACCTGAACTACTTCGATGACGCCAAGAATCAGCAGGTGCTCACCAAGGTCGCCCAGAAGTGCTACCTGCCGGCCAACCGCGCCCTGCTGGAACTGATCCGCCAGCACGAGGGCAAGTTCCGCGTGAGCTTCAGCCTCACCGGCACGGTCATCGAGCAGTTCCGCCGTTTCTGCCCCGAGGCGCTCGACAGCTTCCTCGAGCTGGCCGAGACCGGCTGCGTGGAGTTCATCGCCGAGACCTACTACCACAGCCTGGCCTTCCTCTACAGCCGGCAGGAGTTCATCGAGCAGACGCAGATGCACGCGCGGCTGGTGAAGGACCTGTTCGGCCAGGAGCCCCGGGTCTTCCGCAACACCGAGCTGACGTACAACAACGACGTCGCCGCCGTCGTCGAGGACATGGGCTTCGAGGCCGTCCTCACCGAAGGCGCCGACTTCGTGCTGGGCTACCGCAGCCCGGCCTTCGTCTACACGCCGCCGAACACGCAGACGCTTCGGCTGATGATGAAGAACTACCGCCTCAGCGATGACGTGGCGTTCCGTTTCGGCAACCGCGGCTGGGCGGAGTGGCCCCTGTCGGCCGAGAAGTTCGCCGGCTGGGTCAACCAGATCAACGGCAACGGCTACCTGTGCAACCTGTTCATGGACTACGAGACCTTCGGCGAGCACCAGTGGGAGGACACGGGCATCTTCCAGTTCCTCCGCACCTTGCCCGCCGAGGTGCTGCGCAACCGCGACAACGACTTCCTGACCGTCAGCGAAGCCCTCGACCGCTACCCGCCGGCCGGCGAGGTGGACGTGCCCCACATGATCAGCTGGGCCGACACCGAGCGCGACCTGTCCGCCTGGCTGGGCAACGCCATGCAGGCCAACGCCCTGCACGAGGTCTACCGCCTCGAGGCCGACGTCAAGGCCAAGGGCGACCCGGTCCTGCTCGACGACTGGCGCAAGCTCCAGAGCAGCGACCACTTCTACTACATCTGCACGAAGTACTTCGCCGACGGCGACGTCCACAAGTACTTCAACCCCTACGAGAGCCCCTACGACAGCTACATCAACTACATGAACATTCTGGACAACCTCCGCAGCCGACTATAGCGGCCAGTCCAGAGCCCCGACACCACGACGCCCGACGAGTCCCGCGACCCGCCGGGCGTCTTCCATTGCGCCCCCCGGCCCCAGAACGCCCGGGCCGATTGGGTTCGTTTCATTCGAGGGATTTCGAACTAAGCCAAACTGAAACCAGGGCTTGCCTCGAACCCAATTGGGTTCGTTTCGACAGATCGCCAGGCCACGACCCGGCCGTCCCGATGGCGGCGGAAGTGCTGCCGCGGCCCCAGTAGGCCGGACGCAGTCCGGCTGGGTCAAAGCGCCCCGTCGCCCCCCTGCCCAGCCGGACTGCGTCCGGCCGACCGGTTCGGTAGCCCCGTTCACGGGCCTGAAAAGGGCCTCCCACTGCCCCCCGCCTAGTCGGATTGGGTTCGTTTCAAAACCCCGTTTGGGGCGTAAGGCGCTATCAGTACATGCCTTGCCCTGATCGCAATTGGGTTCGTTTCAACAGATTGCCTGCCCGCTCTGAACGGCCAGCGTTTGCGGAACATGCCGGCAATAGTTACTGTTCTCGCGTGACTCTCCCCATCGAGCCTGCTGGTTCGTTCTCGGGCGCGGGGGGGGGGGGCGACGGGGGCACTGCCACTCAGCCAGACTGCGTCCGGCCTACAGGGCCGCAGGGCCATAGCGAGCCCGGCCGCCCCTTGTGGTGGGAGCGGCCGGGCTGGTTGAGTGTCAGAGGGCCTCGGGGCGGGACCCGGGGTCTACGGCAGCGGCTCGTAGGTGACGGCCGGGCCGGCGCCGATCACCTGGGGGCGCTTGGCGGCGATATCGGCCAGGCTGCGGGTGCCGCTGACGGTGCCCAGGGCACCGGCCGGCATGGTCACGCGGACGAAACCGTTCTCCATCGTCACGTTTGAGGGTACTCGCCTTGAGTACGTGCACGCGGAGCCGCCTCAGCCAAACCCCATGCTGCCGGAGTCGACGGGTTGGTTGCCGGCGAGGATCTCGACCGTCGGGGGCTGGGCCCGCTGGATGGCGGTTTCGTAGGTCTCCCCACCGGGGCCGACGGCGATGAGCTTGGGCAGGACGGAGATATTGCCGCCCTCGTAGCTGGCCTGGAAGGTCAGTTCGGGCGCCCCGCCGATCCGCAGCGTGTTGCGTTGGCCGGCGCGGATGGGGTAGCGCAGTGTCTGCTTGCCGGGGGCGACGGCCTGCGTGGCGGTGCCCAGCAGCCCGTAGCTGAGGCGGTACTCCCCGGCGGGCACGGCCGAGCCGCCCTTGGCCAGGACGTTGAACGCGCCCTGGTCGCTCTCGAGCACCAGCACCGTCAGGCCCGGCGTGGGCGGCACGGCCACCTGCCCCAGTTGGGGCTCTGCGACGGGGCTGTAGCGGAGCTGTTGCTGGGCGTCGTCGACGCTCAGGCGGTAGAGGCGGCCGCCGACGCGGTGGAGCTGCCGCAGCGGCACGGCCCATCGGTTGGGGCCGACCAGCAGGGCGTCCTGGCCGTCCTGGGTGATTCGCCCGTCGAGGTTGTCGTCGATCAGCCAGACCGGCTGGCCGGCGATCTCGCCGCGCAGGCTGCCCCGCGAGACGTAGCGCCCCGTGAGGGTCTTGGAACTGGGCGAGACCGCCAGGCCGGTGAAGGTGACCGCCGCCCGGCCCAGCGGGCAACTGGCCGCGGGCAGGGCGAACTCGACGCTGGCCGAGCCGTCCGGGGCGGCGCTGGTCCACTCGCTCTGGCCGATCTGCCCGTCGCCGTCGGCGTCGATGCCGACCCGCACCTGGCCCGTTCGGCCCTGGGCGCTCAGGCGGACCGGGCAGATCCCCACCGCCAGCGTGCCCGAGCCGCCGCTGACGTGCAGCGTCTGGCCGCCGTTGGCTGCGCTGAGCGGCGTGTGGTCGGCCGGCGCGACCGCAAAGGTCAACGCCGTCGAGCCGTCGTCGGCCCAAACCGGCCCCGCCCCCAGCGCCACGCCAGCCAGCAGGATTATCGTCCATCGTCGCATGGATGGCCCTCCATTGAGAGTCCGCGTCGTGAGCCGGCCTCGCACAGGGCGCGGCCCGTCCCTGAAACCCCGTCGCGCGGGGCAGGTATCCCTTCCAGCCAAAAAGGCACAGCATTTCTGCGGCGGCTACTCGGCCGCCTGCGTGGCCGGGGCGGCGGCGCCGGGCGGCCGGGCCGGCGTCGGAGCGATCGGGGCCGGCGGGGGCTGCCGCTCGGCCGTCGGCATCACATCGACCAGCACCGTATTGTTGCCGTTACGCTTGGGCTGGATGTTGTCACTGATGGACGGCCCGGCCCCCATGAGCCACCACGACCGCTGGTCGCTGAAGCCATAGAACGGCCCGGAGGTGTAGAGGAACCGCCGGTCGTCCGCGCGGTAGGCGACGAAGCTGACCCGGCTGGCGCCGATCTGCTTGACGCTCTTGAACAGCGCGGTCTCGGGGATCGGCACCTCGCCGAAGGGCGTGGGCGCGACCGCGGCCGGGATGCCCAGCAGGTACTCGCTGCGGTCGACGCCGACGCCGCCGCTGCGGATCTCGATGATGGCGTCGGCCTCGGCCATGTCCTGGACCACGATGCACCCGGCGTACCAGGCGTGCATGCGGACGGTGGCGACCAGGAAGGTCTTGTCCGCCCGGTCGACCAGGGCGTCCAGGACGAACACCTTGGTGTCCCGTAGCGGGCTGAAATCCAGCTGTGCCACCGCCCGGTCGACGGCGGCCGAGATCAGCAACTGCTCGCTGGCCGTCCGCGGCGTGTCGGTGGTCCGCCGGGTGCCACAGCCGCCCAGCGCCACCGCAAGGAGTCCCAGAACGATCATCCACTGAAACCCGACAGTCCTCATCCGCTCCTCCGTGAACCGAAGCTGCTCGTATTGCCGGACAGCGCGTGGGGACAGACACCATCCCGCCAGCCCCATCCGGCAGGACCAGGCCGTGCGCACTGGCTATGGAACCCGGCCGAGGCCGTCAGGGTTCCGCCCGGCGCACGCTCTGGATGACGACGGGCTCGGCCGGCACGTCGTCGTAGTGGCCGACGCTGCGGGTCTTGACCTTGCTGATGGCCCCGACGACGTCGAGGCCCTCGGTGACCTTGCCGAAGGCGGCATAGCCGAAACCGGCGGGCGTGTCGTTCTTGTGGTTGAGGAAGTCGTTGTCGGCCACGTTGATGAAGAACTGGGCCGTGGCGCTGTGCGGATCGTTCGTGCGGGCCATCGCCAGCGTGCCGGACTCGTTGGGCGCCTCGGCGCTGGCCTCGTTGCGGACGGGCTCATGGGTGGGCTTGGGCTTCATGTCGGCCGTCATGCCGCCGCCCTGGATCATGAAGCCGTCGATCACGCGGTGGAAGACCAGGCCGTCGTAGAAGCCCTCGTCGACGTAGCGGAGGAAGTTCTCGACGGTCTTGGGGGCCTTGTCAGCCCACAGTTCGGCGCGGATCGTGCCCTTGGAGGTCTCCAGGACCACCACCGGATTGGTTGTCTCAGCCATTGCCTCTCCCTTGCCGGGTCGTTCGCCCGCGACAGTCCCGGGGGCCAGGCGCCGCCGACGAGACCACGAGCCGCTCGGCCTGCCGGCGTCTCCCGGTCGGGCCGGCGACTATCATGCCGCGTCGGCGGCGCGATGGCAACCCTGGGTTCGCTAGTCTTCGATCGCCTCGCCGACGTCCTGGACGTCCCGGCCGAAGCCCTCCCAGGTGTCGCCGCAACCGGTAACGGCGAACAGCGTCGCCAGGAGCACCAGGGCATAGCAAAACATCATCTTGAAACTGCGCATTGTCCATCCTCCTTAGTGCGAACAGGCCGGACCTCTCTGCCCGGCCGTGAATTATAGGCACCAGCGAGACTTCCAAGCCTCCCGGGCCATCGGAATCCTGCCGACCCCGTCGTCAGCCCCTCTTGTAGGCCGGACGCAGTCCGGCTGAGAAGAGACGCCCCATCGAACAGTCTTACCCAGCCGGACTGCGTCCGGCCTACTAGCGACCAGCCTGGAATGTGTCTGGTAAGCCCGCTGAAGCGGGCTGAGAAGAGGGAGCCCAGGGGCCCCGGCGAACCCGGCCTGCAAGGCCTCACCTTTACCCACAAGTCTCCCGGGATGTCCAATGAGGCTCTCCTGCCGGTCAGGAAGAAACGGCGCGGGGGCTTTGTCCCCACACCCCCAGGATTTGTCGTTTTGGGGCCATCCGCACGGGCGGCCTCTGCTGGAGTTGGCGCCCGTTCTGTTCTGCGGGTGGCCCCAATGCGATAAATCCCGGGGTCTGGGGCAGAGCCCCAGGCTCTCTGTTCTGGGGCCGTGAGGCCTACAAGGCCGGGCCTGAACCCGCTACGCGGGCGAAGCCCGTGAACGGGGCTGAAGAGGCCCTCCCCGTGGCCCTCGCCGGGGTCCTCGCAGAGGCCCTGGACCATTTTCGTGTCGGACGTGCGGGTGAACTGGCCCGCCAGATCGACGGGCCAGCCACGGACGCCCATGGATGGCAATCCGTGGGCTTGGGCTGGAGGCGCCTTGGCACCCGCAGGCGCAATCGGCAGATGGTTTGGCCGTGGGGGCGTTGTTGAGCCTGACATTCCTGACTGGGCAGCCTCCTACGCGGCGGCGTCGCCGCCGGAGCGGATGGCGGCGATGAGTTCGTCGCTGGGGCCGCCCTTGGTCAGGTAGGCGGTGGCGCCGGCCTGGCGCATGGCCTGGGCCATGTCGGCCTCCTCGTGCATGCTCAGGCCGATCACGCGGACCTCGGGCATCTCCTGGTGGAGCTGGCGGGTCGCCTCGATGCCGGTCAGCCGGGGCAGCGAGACGTCCATCACCACCACGTCGGGGTGGGTCTGGTGGGCGATGGCGACGGCGGTTTCCCCGTCGCCGGCCTCGGCGACGACCTCGATGTCGCCCTGTTCCTCGAGCAGGCCGGCGAGCCCCTCGCGGAGCAGGGCGTGGTCATCGGCGAGCAGGACGCGGATTCGGCCGGCCTGGCGGCCCGGGCTGGGACCGGCCGGTCCGCCGGCGGGCACCGGTTCGGGCGGTCCGTGCGCCCACCGCCCGGGCCGCGTGGGACGCACCGGCAGCGTTCGCGGTGCCAGCAGGGTCATTCGCGTTCCCTCGCCGGGGGCGCTCTGGACGTGCAGCCGGCCGCCCATCCACTCCAGCCGCTCGCGGATGCTGAACAGGCCGAAGCCGCCCTCTGAACTCTCGCCATTGGCCAGCGTGACCGGGCCGAAGCCGACGCCCTCGTCCACCACGTCCAGCCGGACAGTCTGCTCGTCGGCGCACGTCAGCTCCACGCGGGCCTGGCGGACGCCGGCGTGCTTGATGACGTTGAACAGCAGCTCGCGGGCCGCCTGGAACAGCAGCACGCCGACCTCCTCGCTCTGGGGCTGGGCGTGGTCGTCGGCCTGCACCTGGACCTCCAGGCCCTGCTTGGCCCGCATCTGTCGGCTCAGCCAGACCAGCGCCGCGGGCAGGCCGGCGTCGTAGAGCACCGGCGGGCTCAGCTCGACCGACAGCGAGCGGGAGGCCTCGATGGCCTGCTCGAGCAGTTCCTCAATGCTGCGGGCCTGCCGGCGCTGGTCCGGGTCGCTCAGGCGGTGCAGCAGCGTGCTCAGGCCCATCTTGCCGGCGGCGAGGATCTGCTGGAGGTGGTCGTGGAGGATCTGGGCGAGCCGGCGGCGCTCCCGCTGCTCGGCCTGGGTGAGCTGGGCGGCGAGGGTCCGCAGCTGGGCGGCGCGGCGTTCGGCCATGGCGGTCCGCTCGGCCACACGCTGCTCGAGGGTCTCCTTGAGGCCCTGGAGCTGCTCGAGGGCCTGCTTGCGGGCGGTGATGTCCTCGACGACCCCCACGGCCGAGACGAACCGGCCCTGGCCGTCGCGGACGGCGGCACAGGAGAGGTTCGTCCACACCCACTCCCCGTCGGGACGGACGAACCGCTTCTCGAGGCTGTACCAGTCGATCCCCCCCTCGACCAGCAGGCGGGCCTGGGCCTCGTCGGCCGACAGGTCGTCGGGGTGGGTGATCTGGCGGAAATCTACGCCAACCAGCTCCTGGCGGGAGTAGCCCAGGATGCGGGCGAAGGTCTCGTTGGCCATCCGCAGCCGCCCGTCCGGCTCGGCCAGGACGATGCCCACGGCTGCGTGATCGAAGATGGTGCGGAAGCGCTGCTCGCTGTCGCGGAGGGCCTGCTCGTCGCGATTGCGGGCGGTGATGTCGCGGGCGACAGCGGCGATGCCGGTGAGCTGGCCGTCGGCATCCCAGATGGGCGAGAGGCTGTAGGAGACGTCGATCAGCTGGCCGTCGCGGCGGGTCAGGCGCTTCTCGATGTGCTCGATCCGCTGGCCCTGGCGGAAGCGGGCGAGGATCGCCTCGGGCTCGCAGCCCCCCTCAGGCGGATAGAGCACGCCGATGCCCTGGCCGATGGCCTCGCGGGCGGAGTAGCCGAAGATCCGCTCGGCGCCGGGGTTCCAGCTCTGGATCCGCCCGTCGAGGTCCAGGCCCACGATGGCGTCCTGCGAGGCGTCCACGATGGCCGCCAGCCAGGCGTGCATCTGCTCCTGACGGTGGCGCTCCGAGACGTCGCGGCAGACGCTGACCAGCACCGGCTCGCCGTCCAGCTCGACGCGATGGCTGTTGACCTCGGTGGCCACCACCCGCCCGTCCTTGCACCGCAGGGCCGAGTCCACCAGCACCGAGCCCTCGGCCGCCAGCGCCTGGCCGTAGCGGTCCAGCGGCACGTCGGCGGGCACGATGTCGCCCACCCGCATCGCGCAGAGCTCATCGTGGCTGAAGCCCGTCAGCCGAATGGCCGCGGCGTTGGCCTCGACGATGCGCTGGCGGTCCAGCGGGGCGTCGGCGCAGGTCAGGAAGATCGGGTCGTTGACGTTGTTGAAGACGGCCTCCCATCGCGCCCGGCTGCTCTGCAGGGCGGCGCGGGCGGCCCGCTCGTGCACCTCACGGGCCAGCCGGCGGCGCTGGGCGTCCAGCATCCACACCAGCACCACGCCCAGGCCCATCAGCTCGAACACCCGGCCAACGTCTTGCGGCGTCAGCGGGCCCAGGCGGTCGGGGGCGGCGAGGAAGTAGGCGTAGTAGAGCGTCATGGCCGCGACGCTGGCCAGCCCCGCCCACAGCCCGCCCACCAGGGCCACGAACGCCGTCGCCGTCAGCAGCACCGCCCCGGGGCTGTAGAGCCGATAGCCCGCCTCGGCCAGCAACTCGACCCCGCCGGCCGCCAGGAGCGTCACCGCCAGACTCCCCAGCCGCCAGCGCAGCGGCCATTGGGCCGTCGCCAGGGCAACGAGATGGTGCTTCCACTGCCGCATGGGTGCCGCTCCGCTCCGGGCACCGCCGGGGGCGCCACGGACCCGGCCCCGGCGACGATATAGCTGTCCCTTATATCGCAGCAGCGATCAAGGGGTTGTTCCCCTTGGCCGCCGGGCAAGTCCTATGGGCCCGGCCGGCAGGTCCATCCCCATAGCCAGCAAGCCCAGGGAGATGGGGAAGATGGGCCTCGGGCTGCCGGGGCCGCCGGTGGTCGCGGGGCAATGGCCGAAATCCGTCCGGGCCGCCGGGGGACAGACGGGCAATGGCGGCTTGGGCCTTGTTTTGCGTGCCCAGGCCGTTAGGATGGACCGGCTCGCCCGGCGCGGGGCCGGGCCGACCCCCATGTACGAAAGGCCAGCGTGAGCACCCCGGACCCCTTGCCCCAGCGTCGAATCGCCATCCTGGGCAGCACGGGCAGCATCGGCTGCCAGGCGCTGCAGGTGGTGGCCGACCAGCCCCACCTGTCCGTAACGGCCCTGGCGGCCGGCGAAAACTGGCAGCGGCTGGCCGAGCAGGCCCAGCGGTTCGAGGTGGGCCTGCTGGCCATTGCCGACCCGGCCGGCGCGGGGCCCCTGCGCGAGGCGGTGGGGTCGCGTCCGACGATCCTGGCCGGGCCCGACGCGATGGAGCGGCTGGTCGAGCAGTGCCAGGCCGACGTCGTCCTGTCCGGCGTGGTGGGCGCCTGCGGCCTGCGGGCGGCGCTGGCCGCCCTGCGGGGCGGGCGCGACCTCGCCATCGCCAACAAGGAGACGCTGGTGATGGCCGGCGCCCTGGTGACCGAGGCCGCCCGCTCGGCGCACCGACGGATCCTGCCGGTCGACAGCGAGCACGCCGCCATCCACCAGTGCCTCGCCGGCGCCGACGCCGGGGCCGTCCGAAGGGTGATCGTGACGGCCTCGGGAGGGCCCTTCCGCAGCTGGCCCGTCGAGCGGATCCGCTCGGCCACGGTGGAGCAGGCCCTCAACCACCCCACCTGGCAGATGGGGCGAAAGATCACCATCGACTCGGCCACCATGATGAACAAGGCCCTGGAGGTGATCGAGGCCCACTGGCTGTTCGGCCTGGGGCCCGACCGCATCGACGTGGTGGTCCACCCCCAGAGCATCATCCACTCGCTGGTGGAGTTCGTCGACGGCAACGTGCTGGCCCAGCTGGGCTGGCCGGACATGACCGTGCCGATCGCCTACGCCCTGAACCATCCCCACCGCGTCGCGCGGGCCACGCGTCCGCTGGACCTGGCGGCGGCCGGCCGACTGGATTTCCAGGCCGTCGACCACGAGCGCTTCCCCGCGGCAGCCCTGGCCGACCGCGTCCTCCGCACGGGCCGGGGGGCCGGCGCCGTGCTCAATGGCGCCAATGA
Source organism: Phycisphaerae bacterium (assembly GCA_041687295.1). GTDB lineage: Bacteria > Planctomycetota > Phycisphaerae > SM23-33 > FEN-1343 > JAWLCG01. Next base: position 15,444 of record JAWLCG010000028.1, read on the forward strand.
AGCCGCCGTCGAGGCCTTCCTGAATGGTACAATCCCCTTCGGACGGATTGTCGAGCTGGTCCAAGAAACCCTGAACCGCCATAGCGGAACGGACGAAAGAGATCTAGACGCCCTGTTGCGCGCCGACGCCTGGGCCCGCGAGCAGGTGGCCCAGGCCATCGCCGCCGGCCGACCGGCGTAGTTATCCACTCCCGCCCCGCCGGGACAGGGGAACCTGTCCCCCTCGGGCGGGCGCCATTTTCTGAGGATTGCATGGAACCATTGCTGGCACTGGAGATCTGGGGTAGCTGGTGGGCCTCGATGCTGCTGATGGTCATCGGCTTCGGCGCGGTGGTCTTTTTCCACGAGCTGGGCCACTTCCTCGTGGCCAAGCGCGCGGGCATCAAGGTCGAGGAGTTCGCCCTGGGCTTCGGCAAGAAGCTCTGGTCTTTCCGGCACGGCGACACGGAGTACCGGCTGAACCTGATCCCGCTGGGCGGCTACGTCAAGATGCTGGGGCAGGAGGACTTCAAGCCCAACGAGGAGTACGAAGACCCCCGCGCCTACGCCAACAAGTCCGTGCCGGCCCGGCTGGCGGTGGTGTCGGCCGGCGTGATCATGAACGTGGTCCTGGCGGCGTTGCTGTTCGTGATCATCTTCATGGTCGGCATCCGCTTCAACGCCCCGCAGGTGGGCCAGGTGGTGCCGGGCCTGCCGGCCGCCACGGTCAAGCTGCCCGACGACCTGGGCACAGGGCTCAAGCCTGGCGATGAGATCCTCGCCATCAACGGCGACCGGATCGACCGCTTCGAGGTCCTGCTGACCAAGGCCGCCCTCAGCGACGCCGACGACCGCTTCCGCATGACGATCCGTCGGCCGATGGAAGACGGCACGACCCGCACGTTCGAGGCCCGCCTGGGCACCGCCGAGCTTGAGCGCAACAACAGCCGACTGTTCGCCTTCGGCATCAGCGCCCCAGCCGACCGGGTGATCGCCGGCGTGGCCGAGTCGACGCCCTACGTCGATTACGGCGTCGTGGGCGAGGGCTTCGGCGACGGCGACGTCATCGTCGAGTACGCCGGGCAGCCCATCGAGCATGGCTGGCAGATCACGCGGATGAACGACGACCTCGGGGCCGGGCCCATCGACGTCGTCGTCGAGCGGACCGACCCCCAGACCGGCCAGGCCGCTCGCCACACCGTCACGATGCAGCCCTTCCTGGGCTGGTCGGACGCCTTCGAGCGGCACTGGCTGGCCCAGGCGGCCGAGGCCCAGGCCAGCGACGCCGAGCCGCCCAGCCCGCCGGAGTTCAACGTCCTGGGCCTGCACCCCCGCCTGCGGATCCAGGCGGTTGTCGAGGACAGCCCCGCCGACGAGGCGGGCCTGCAGCCCGGCGACGTGGTGCTCCGCTACGGCGACCCGCCGGTAAGCCCAGGCCGCAACAGCACCGTCCACCGCGTCAGCCAGGAGTACGCCGGCCAGCCCGCCCCCATCTGGGTGCAGCGCGACGGCCAGGAGCTCGAGCCGATCCAGGTCCAGGCCCGCCAGCACAAGGGGCGGACCCTCGTCGGCATCGCCCTGGTGCCCGACGCCCGCACGCCTGTCGTGGCCGAGGTGGACGACCAGAGCCCCCTCGCCGGCCAGGTGCCCGCCGGGGCAACCCTGTCGGCCATCGACGACACGCCCGTGGAGTCCTGGTCCGACGCGGTGAGCGCCCTGACCGCCCGCATGGGCGAGGCGGTGGTGCTGCACTACCGCACCGCCGAGGGCCAGGCCGGCACCACCGAGCCGCTGACGCTCACCGAGGAGCTCTTCCGCCCCGCCTGGTACGCCCACCGGCTCGAGCTGCCGCGCAAGGTTCTGCAGGGCCCCGAGATGCAGACCTTCAACCCCCTGCGGGCCGCCGCCTGGGGCGTCCGCGAGACGGGCCATTCGATCCTGCAGGCCTACGCAACGCTCCGCGCAGCGTTGGTCGGGCGGGTGTCGGCCAAGGAGTTCTCCGGGCCGATCGGCATCTTCCACGCCGGCGTCGTCCTGGGCAGCCGGGGGCCCATCTGGGTCATCTGGCTGATGGCGATCATCTCGGCCAACCTGGCCGTGATCAACTTCCTGCCGCTGCCCATCGTCGACGGCGGCCACGCGGTATTCCTCATCATCGAGGGCATCCGCCGCAAGCCCCTGAGCCTCCGCGTGATGAACGCCGTCCAGATGGCCGGCCTGGTCCTGATCATCGCCGTGTTCCTGGCGATCACCTACAACGACATCGCGCGGATCTTCGTGAATAACGCCTGGTGACCCGTAGGCCGGGTCGAGCGCAGCGAGGCCCGGCACCGGTTGCCGATCCAAGACCAAACAGACAGAACCAAAGACCATGGGAAGAGGGGCGCTGCGCGCCGCCCTTTCCCATGGGCTTTGGCCCTGTCTGTTTGGCACGTACGGCTCTGCCTGTTGCCGGGCCTCGCTGCGCTCGACCCGGCCTACGCCCAGCCTACAAGCCCCCTACTCGCAGAACATGACCGCCCCGAGATGCTCCATCTGCTCGGGGAAGGCGGCGAAGGTCTTGCGGACGCACTCGGCGTTGCGGACGATTGTATCGCCCTCTGCCCCGAGGGCGGCGACGGCGAGGGTCATCACCATTCGGTGGTCGGCCCGGCTGTCCAGGCGGGTGCCGTGCAGGTGGCTGCGGCGGATGACCAGGCCGTCGGGCCTCTCCTCGATGTCGGCGCCCATCGCCCGCAGCGATTCGTACATCGCCCGGATGCGGTCGCACTCCTTGTGCCGGCAGATGGCGGCGTTGGTCAGGACCGTCTCGCCCTCGGCGTAGGCCCCCAGGGCCGCCAGCAGCATGAACTGGTCGATGAAGGGGTTGCAGTCGATCGTTCGGCCCCAGAGCTGGCTGGTGCGGGCCACCACCCCGCCGTCGGAGACCTCGATGTCGGCCCCCATCTCCCGCAGGACGTCGATGACGCCCTTGTCGCCCTGCGTGTCGTTCCAGTCGACGTTGGGGATCCGCACCTCGCTGTCGGGCGCGATCAGCGCCGCGGCCAGCGGGTACAGCGCCGCCGACCAGTCGGCCGGCACTGTCACGTCAAAGCCGTCCCAGCGGCTTCGGCCCCGCACGCGGTAGAGGCGGTAGTCCTCGTTGGAGACCTCCACTCCGCAGCGGTTCAGCCAGTCCAGCGTCATGCCCACCCAGGGCGTCTCGCCAGGGTCGGTCACCGTCAGCTCGGTCGGGGCGTTGCCCATGGCCGCGGCGATCAGCAGGGCGCTGACGGGCTGGCTGTCGGCGCCGTCGAGGGTGGCCTGGCCGCCGCGGAGGGGCCCGCGGACGACGATCGGGGCGTGCCCGTCGCCCTTGGTGCTCACGGCGAAGGCCCCGAGCTGCTCCATCGCCCCCAGCAGCGACCCGATGGGCCGAATGTGGCGGATCGAGTGGTCGCCCGAGAGCACCGTGTAGCCCGGGCACAGGCCCGCCAGGGCCGTGCAGAAGCGGAAGATGATCCCGCTGTTGCCGCAGTCGACGATGTCCTCGGGCGTCCGCAGCTCGCCGCCGGTGCCCTGGATGATCCAGGCGTCGCCGTGCTCGGGCGTGACCGAGGCGCCGAACATCTCCATCGCCTCCGTGCCGCGCATCCAGTCGCCCGAGACGGCTGGGTGACGGATATGGCTGGTGCCCTGGGCCAGCGAGGCCATGATCAGGGCGCGGAAGGAGTGGCTCTTGTTGGGCGGCACGGCGACCTCGCCGCGCAAGCGCTCGGATTTACGAATCGTCAGGTCCATAGGCGAATTCCAACTCCCGCGGGGGCCTGCCCCTGGTGGCCGGCCTGCCACGCCCATCCTATCGGCCAGGGCCGGCGGCGGCCATGAAAAACCGCCCCCGGCCCGGCCAAGCGGGCCCCCCCGGGTGTTTCCCTGCCTTGCATCGCCGGGGGGCAAAGGGTTATAAAGGCCCACTTTCCCAGAACCGCCCGCCGAAGCGGGCCGTAGTGAATCCCAAGTGGCGAGCCGCCCCTGCCCCGCGGGCAGGGATCGCCGTCCTGTTTGTGGCCCGGCGAGCGGCTTGATTCGTCTACCGCGAGCGTCATTCAAGTGGCGGAGGTTTCATGGCGCACGATATCCTGAAGGACTCGGTCGAGTCCCAGACCGGACGGGCCAGCCTGGTCATCGTAGGCACGATGGCCGGCGGCGTGCTGGTGGCGGCGAGCTACGTGGCTCAGTGGATCTTCTCGGAGTACACCTTCCAGGCCGGCTCGCACACCAGCAACCCCTACAGCGACTTCCTGGCCGCAGCCGGGGCCTTGCTGCTGGGCATACCGGTGCTGGCCCACGCGATCAAGCACCTCTTCCATGGGCACATGCACATGGACGAGCTGGTGGCCGTGGCGATCCTGGCGGCGCTGACGACGAGCGACTACCGCACGGCGGGGGTGGTGGCCTTTTTCCTGCTGCTGGCCAATCTCGTCGAGAGCCGCACCGCCCTGGGCGCCCGCGCGAGCATCGAGAGCCTCATCCGCCTGACGCCCAAAAAGGCCGTCCGCGTCACCGACGGACGCGAGCAGGCGGTCGACCCGGCGAGCCTCTCGGCCGGCGACATCGTCCGCGTCCGCCCCGGCGAGAACATCCCCGCCGACGGGGACATCCTCACCGGCCAGACCACCATCAACGAGGCCAACATCACCGGCGAGAGCCTGCCGGCCGACAAGAGCATCGGCCAGGAGGTCTTCGGCGGCACGATCAATCTCACCGGCGCCATCGACGTCCGCGTCACCCGCGCCGGCGCCGACACGACGCTGGGCAAGGTCCAGCGGCTCATCCTGCAGGCCGAGCGGAGCAAGATTCCGATCATGCGCCTGCTCGACCACTACGCCGGCTGGTACACGCCGGTCATCCTGATGCTCTCGGGCATCGTGCTGTTCTTCACGGCCGAGGACTACGGCGTGGACCGGGCGATCACGATGCTGATCGTCTCGTGCCCGTGCGCGCTGATTCTGGCGGTGCCGACGGCGATGGTGGCGGCGTTGAGCTGCGCGGCCCGGCTGGGCATCCTCATCAAGAACGTCCAGGACCTCGAGACGGCCCGGACGCTGACGGCCGTCGTGTTCGACAAGACCGGCACGCTGACGACCGGGCAGTTGAGCGTCACCCGCATGATGCCCCTGGAGGGCGTCGACGGCGTGGAGCTGCTCTCGACGGCGGCGGCGGTCGAGCACTACTCGCGCCATCCGGTGGCCCAGGCGATCTCGGCCGTCGCGGCCAAGGCGCAGGTGACGCTGGAGGACGCCGTGGAGTTCATCGAAGTCCCCGGCCGGGGTGTCAGCGGGCGGGTCGGCGGCGAGATGGTCCGCGTGGGCCGGCAGAACTGGCTGGGCGAGCAGGGCGTGGACCTGTCCGCCCTGGCCGACGAGCAGTACGCCGAGCCCGAGGGCCTTTCGACGCTCTACGTGGCTCGGGGCGAGCGGCTGCTGGGCTGGATCGGCCTGGAGGACCGCGCCCGCACCGAGGCCAAGGCCGCCCTGGACGAGCTGCGCGAGCTGGGCATCAAGCACCTGGTGATGGTCACCGGCGACCGCTGGAGCGTCGCCCGCCGCGTCGCCGCCGAGATGGGCTGCACCGAGGTCCAGGCCGAGGTCCTGCCCCAGGACAAGCTCGACCTGGTCGACAGCCTGCGGGCCCAGGGCCACCGCGTCGCGGTCATCGGCGACGGCGTCAACGACGCGCCCGCCCTGGCCGCCGGCGACCTCAGCGTCGCCATGGGCGCCGCCGGCAGCGACGTGGCCATCCACTCGGCCAGCATCGCCCTGATGAACAACGACCTCCGCCGACTGCCCTTCCTCATCCGCCTCAGCCGCAAGGCCATCCAGGTGGTCCACCAGAACCTCCTGTTCGGCGTGGTGTTCATCACGGTCTCGCTGATCCTCAGCGCCTTCGGCGCCATCACGCCCATCATCGGTGCGATGCTGCACCTGACGGCCGCCATCTTCGTGATCTTCAACAGCGCCCGCCTCGTGCGGTTCGGCGAGGAGCTGGGCCGGCACGGACCGGCCGAGTCGGCCGGGCCGGCGCCGCGGCGGGTGGAGGTCGTCCAGACCCAGACCGCCCCAGTCAGCTAGGCCGGCGGCATCGTCGGGCGACGCCGGGCGAAGTGCTCCCGCGTCGCCCGCCGGGCGGCCATGACCGCCACGTAGACCAGCAGGCCCACCGAGAGGCTCAGGACCAGGACCTTCTGATTGGAGTCCACGGCCTCCGGGGCCAGACCCAGCAACCAGACCAGGGACGCGACACACTGCACCACCGCCAGGAACATCACGAGCCACAGTGCCCAGCGGACGCCGGCGCCGAGGTAGCCCGCCAGCAGCCAGGCCGCACCCGCGCCCAGCACGCAACCGGCGGCGATGGTGGCCGTCTCGACCGTCGGTGTGCCGGCCACCAAGGCCAGGCCGCCCACGGCCACGACCAGGGCGACCACCCGCAGCGTCCAGGCCAGGACGTTGACCATGCCCGGCGCCGAGCTGGAGGCTGGGCGGGCGTCCATCTCGCGGGTCTGGAACAGCGCCAGGCCCAGGCCCAGCAGGGCGACGCTGTAGCACGCCCCGTAGCCGGCCGCCAGGGCGATGTGGCGGGCGGTAATGCCCTCCTCGGCGGCGGTCAGGGCGTCGAGCATGAAGAAGTAGCTCAGGTTCGGCGCGATCCACTGCACCAGTTGGGCGAGCGGGTTCTCGGCCGCGTAGGCGCCGATCAGCCGATCGATCACCAGCGACAGCAGGAACACGCCCACGCAGGTCGCCAGCGTCGCCATCTGCCCCAGGCGGGTGCTGACGGCGACGGCCAGGGCGGTCATGACGATCACGGCCATGTACAGCAGCAGCACGACGGCCAGGATCTGCGGATCGATGCCCGCCCCGAACGGCACGACGACCCAGCCACGGCCCAGAAAGCCGATCAGGCCCATGGCCACCGTCAGCAGGCCCGCCAGCAGGCCCACCAGCGTGCTGGTGAACTGCCAGTTGAGGAAGTAGTCCGCAAAGGCCGCCCCCAGCACCGCCAGGATGAACGCCCCGACGCCCAGCGTCACCACGACGTCGTCGTAGGGCGAGCGGGCGGTGGACATCGTCCCGTGGCGGACGGTCATCAGGAACACCAGCGTGGCCAGGTAGAACGCCAGCGTGACGGCCGCCGCCACGCCGAGGAATTTGCCCAGCAGGATCACCGGGCGCGACACGGGCTTGGAGACCACCGTCAGGACGGTGCGGTTCTCGATCTCCCGCGCCAGCACGCCCGAGGCCGAAAAGGCCGCGATGAACAGCCCGCTCATCATCAGCGTCGAGAGCCCCAGGTCCACCAGCATCCGCTGGTCGCTGTGCTCGGCGCCCATCTCGAAGGCGGCCAGCGGCACCTGCAGCACCATGGTGCCGAAGGTCACCAGCAGCAGGATCGTGTAGATCGGCTGGCGAATGGTCTCGATGAAGCTGTTGGTCGTGATCGTCCAGAGTTTGCTCATGCCTGGTCTT